>CAZNFB010000147.1:0-5795 GCA_964572105.1 uncultured Desulfobacteraceae bacterium | reverse complement strand
TTAAAATAGGGTTTTTAACATGCGGTTTTCTTTATCTTTTTTTATTTTTATATGGATCGGTAGTTGTTTTTCATCATCAGTTTTTGCAAAAGAAAATGTTGTAAAAGAGGATTTAAACAAGGATGGAAAAATAGACAGAGTTGCCCATTATGACAGAGCCGGAAAAATCTTAAAGCTGGAGGTGGATACAAATGGTGACGAGCTGATGGACAGGTTTCAGTATTACAAAAATAGAGTTTTGATACGTCTTGAATCTGATACTGACTATGATCAGCAAATAGATAGTCGCAATTATTTTTGCAACGAAAAGCGTATCCGCCAGGAACGGATAGATAACTCCGGTCATCTGTATCAAATAACCTTTTTTGACAACAAAGAGCGGCCATTAAGGATTGAGAAAGATTCCATGGATGACGGCAGGTTTGACACTCTTTATTATTTCCGGGAAGGGATTCTTTATTCTTCCACAAGAGATGCAGACGGTGATGGCGAAATAAACGTATGGCAGACCTTTAAAAATGACAAGCCTGTTGAAAGAAGAGTCGATGATGATGCTAATGGAGTTATGGAGAGAATAATCAAATATGATAAAGAAGGCCTTCCTTTTAAAAGCATGCACGACCTTGATGGAGACGGACAGATGGAAACTTTTCGTTTTTATCAAAAAGGGGTGATTGCCCTGCAAAAAAAAGATCATGACCATGACGGCCGGTTTGAAATCATTACCAGTTTTAAAAACAGCGAACCTTTAAAAGAGCAAAAAGATTCCAACCTGGACGGCATATATGATGTTGTTACGGATTTTAAAAACGGAAAAGCGTTTTACCAAACCAAAGATACTGATTTTGACGAGAAAACAGATTTTTTCTGCTCTTTTAATGATAATGGAGTGATTAAAAAGATAGAGGAAGATACAAAAGCGACCGGAAAAATTGACAGGATAAGAACATATAATAAGGGGAGGCTTGCCAAAATAAAATATGATGCAGATGGAGATCGATATTTTGAAACAGTATCATATTTTAAAAAAGAAAAACTTTTTCTCCAGACAGAAGATAAAAACAGGGATCAAAAGCCTGATATTAAAATATATTTTAATAAAAAAGGAGAAAAAGAAAGGGTTGAAAGTGACACCGCCTTAAACGGCAAAGCCGACACCTGGCAATATTACAGAGCAGACCAGATATCCAGGCTCGAAAAGGATGAATCAGGAAACGGCAAGGTAGACCTTAAAGTTTTTTATAAAAACAGTAAAAAGGAAAAGGCTTCTAAAGATTCTGACGGTGACGGATCTTTTGAAACAACCGAGTGGTTTAATAAAGATAAATGGTCTGTTATTGTTGAGCTGGATCAGGATATGGATGGTTCTCCTGAGGCAAGACTCTATTATATAGACAAAATCCTGAGACAAAAAGAGATAGATGAGAATAATGATCATATAATAGATTTTAGAGAATTTTACGATGAAAATGGAAAGCTGACCAAAAGCGAAGAAGATGACGGAAATATTGGCGCTATAAATATTACATGGCACTATGACGATAAAGGAGATGCCCTGCGCGCTGAAAAGGATAATAATGGAGATGGAAAAATAGATACCTGGTATTTTTATCAAAAGCAAAACCTTATTGCCGTTAAAGAGGATACAAATAATGACGGAAATCCAGATATATGGGAAGAATACGATGATGCCGAAGCGCTTGTCAAACGCGAAAGGGATCTCGATTTTGATGGAAATCCGGATGTTGAAGATGTTGCTGCTAAAGAATAAGGAGAAATAATCATGTTCGATTTTCTTGCAAAAGGCGGGATTCTTGTAATCCCCATACTGCTATGTTCAGTTATTGCCCTTGCCATATTTATTGAACGGATAATTAATTTTATCAGGATGCGGCGTAAAGGAAGCGGCCTTGCCGAAAAAACAGCCCGTTTTTTGGAGCAGGGGAATGAAAAGGAGGCTCTTAAAGCTGTTAATGGGAGTGATTCGCCAATGGGGAATGTTCTTGCGCAGGCAATGAAAGTAAAGGATCATGACAGGGAAATTATTGAAACGGTTATGGTGAATGCCACTGAACAGGAAATAAGAGGGCTCTCTACTTATTTACAGACCCTTGCAACCATTGGAAATATTGCCCCGCTGCTTGGGCTCCTCGGTACGGTGGTTGGAATGATCAAGGCATTTATGGTAATTCAGCAGATGGGGGGCAAGGTGAATGCCGCTGTTTTGGCAGGTGGAATCTGGGAGGCGATGTTGACAACAGCCCTGGGACTTGGAGTGGCGCTTCCCACCATAGTTGCTCACAGCTATCTCCTTGCCCAGGTGGACAGGTATGAAGCCCGGCTTCAGAATGGTTCGGTTTTATTTATTAAAGCTCTTGGGTCTGAAAAAAGGTAAAGGAGAACATATGCTCGTTCACAGGAAAAAAAAGCAGGCATATCAGATACAGGCACCTCTTACTCCTTTAATAGATATAGTTTTTATGCTTTTGATCTACTTTCTTCTCACCACCAACTTTATGGTTGACGAAGGAATAAAGATTAAACTCCCCCAGGCCAGAGCTTCTTCGCCCCAGACGCAAAAGGAGATTACGGTATATGTGGATAAGCAGGGGAGCGTCTTCATCGAAAAAATAAAGCTCTCCCATGGCGATCTTTTTAAAACCCTGAAAGAAAAAATCGGGGAGCGTCAGGATGTACTGGTTATTATAAAGGCCGACAGAGCCGTGATACTCAACAAAGCGGTTAAAGTCATGGACATGGCAAAAGCAGCGGGTGCGGGGAGATTATGTCTGGCAACAGAAAAGGAATAGATACCATAAGCTTTGGGCTTAAAAATAATAAAAAACCGAATCTGCTCTTTAGATATATTATTGTTATTTCCCTGGGTATTCACCTGGCGATATTTTTGCACGTCACCAGGATATATAATTCCCATGCATTAACATGCCTGGAATTTACCCTGACGAATATATCAAAAGCGGTTGCGCGCAGTATTCCCAGGCCCAGGCCGAGGCCTAAAATAGTTTCCCAGCCAAATGAAATTAAACAGATTCGTGTCCAAAAAAAAATTACTCCGAACTTTAAACCTGTGAAAATGGATAATGCAAAAGATCTGCCTGATGCCCTGGCAGAGAGTGTCAGCATGCCGGAGGTGCCTGACGGCCAGGGCCTGAAAATTTCAGACTGGCAGCCCGGGATAATGACAGGCGTAAATGACTATTTTACCTCCAATGACTATTTTGAAATGGTGAGGCTTAAGATAGAAAGCTGTAAAAAATATCCTGAAGCTGCCAAATTAAAACATATTGAAGGAAGGGTTGAAATTCGGTTTGTGATCGAAACCAGCGGAAATATATCATCTTTAAAAGTAATAAAACATGCACGACACAGCAGTCTGAACAGGGCTGCTCTGGATGCGGTAAAAAAAGCAGCCCCTTTTCCAGGGCCGCCGCCGAGCCTGTTTAAAGGTCCCCTTCATATTGAACTTACCATTTTATTTGAGTTGACGTGAGGAGATAATGTTTACGATCGATGTTCATAAAAAAGAGATTAATGCAATAAGAAAATTATTTAAAACCGGGCACATTTTTTTTGCAGGCCTGTTAATAATTATTCCGGCTTCCATGGCAATTTCAATAAAAAGACAGAAAAGAAAACTTATTGGTATGGCCATTATTTGTGGATGTTTGGCTTTGCTTTTTCCAGGCACATCCCGGGCAGATAATACCCATGACATCGGGGAAATATCGGTAACCGCCAAAGGAGCAGATGAAAATATTATTTTAACTCCGATGAAGATGTTAATAAATTTAGATAACTTTGAGACACCTGGTATTGCGCATAATATCGGCGATATTGTTACTAAATTTCCAATTTTTGATTTTAGGGGAAAAACCGATCTGGTGCCTGATAATGATACGATTTATATGCGGGGATTCAGCAGCAAAAGGTTTGTTACCTCAATTAACGGTCTGACTATAAGGAAAACAGGCGGAAGAAAGGCAAGCCATATTGTTGATTATGCCCTTTTGCCGGTTTGGATGTTTGAAAAAATTGAAATTCTGCCTGGCCCCCATTCTGCGCTTTACCCAGGCAAAGCTATAGGGGGAGTGCTTAATCTGATTCCTAAAACGCCAAAAAAATATGATATTTTAGAGCCGGAAGGGGATTTAAGCATTAGCTACGGCTCCTACAATACACAAAACAACAACATAAATATCAGCGGCGGGGTTGGTGATTTTATCTATGATCTGGGGTATCAAAAATATTATACTGATGGATATCTCAGGAATACAGAGGCTGATATTGATACTTTTTTTAGCAGAATAGGCTATATCTTCCCTTCAGGCGGGCATATCACCTTAAACTTTTCATATACAGATGCAGATCGTGAAGAAACCGTTAAAAACAATCCTGCTTCCCAGGATTATGATAATGACTATCCCCGTGTGCCGAGCACCACATTTGAAAAATGGCAGGATCCCACATGGGACAAGGAGGCCGTCTCCTGCCGTTTAAATTTCATGCAGCCCACTTCCATCGGCATATGGTCTGTAAATGCTTATTACAGCGAAGAAAACCGCGATTATTCTTACCTTAACTGGATAAACAGGAAAAATCATGATCAGGGTATTTCAGACGACTCATGGGAAACCGAATGGCGGCAGCAGGGCGGCAAAATTCAGAATGAAATTCAGTTTTCAGAAAATCACCTCACCACAGTGGGAGTTGATTTGGAGCAATGCTATGATGGTTATGGCCGAACCGCTCGCTGGGGGAGTACGCCCCACAGCGATAAAAAACGGATTGAGATTATATCCGGTTTTGCTCAGCACCAATGGTCGATTATTCCAAGACTGACACTGACCGCAGGAACTCGTTATGAAGATGTGTCTATCTGGTCAAGCAATCATTCATCAAGCTCTGGCCAGATTTATATTACCGGAAGATCAAAGTGGATTAAACGGAACTGGGGAGAATTGATGCCCAAATCATTTTTAAAATATGAGCTTGATGACCTTGCTCCAGCGCTCAGAGATACATCAATCTCTTTAGGTGTCAGCAGAATATGGCACGCACCTGATTATCATGGGGATTACAACCCCCAGGGACGGCCGACCGGAGCATGGCTCGATCCTGAGCATGGTATCGGCTGCGATCTGGTTTTCACAAGAAGACTGGTGAAAGATATCAATCTGAAAATTAATTATGCATATTATGAAATAAAAGATTTTATTGCTACCAACAGTAGATTTGCAAACTATACACCGCCCAAGACAGGGAATTATGACTTTCAAGGACTCGAATACTCTGATTATAAAATTAATCTTGAAAAAGTTGTTCAACAAACAGTTGAGGTGCAGATAGATGGGCATTTTTTTGATGATCTATCCTTTTATATCGGATATGCATTTCTCGATTTTGACAGCAAGGGTGATGAACTTGCAGGGAAGACAGAGTGTGACAACCGCGCAAAAAACAGGGTGAACGCCGGACTTCAATACATGCTTTTTAAAAACACGAAATTGCTTTTGGATTATCTGTTTCAGGATGAACAGGTTGAACAAGCAGTAAGGGGCATTCATCCTGATGAATATCTTGAGGATGTTCCAATGGGTTCCTACTCTTTGTTTAACTTTGCCGTTCACCAGACGCTTTTTAACAAATGGGGATTTGCCGAAAAGGGGATATTGAAACTGTATGTAAAAAATCTTTTTGATAAAAGCTATATGAATTCTGACGGTTATGAGGCAACTGATTGCACATTCGGAGCAGGTTTAAGCTTTAAATTTTGA
>CAZNFB010000146.1:0-7063 GCA_964572105.1 uncultured Desulfobacteraceae bacterium | reverse complement strand
TAATAAATTTCATAAAGCCAGATAGATCAGTGTATTGCTGAAATTAAAATTAAGCCCCAATTTAGTAGAATTTATTTAAAGCCCCATCTCGTTAATTGTTAACCAGATATGGCCTTTATAAAACCTATATTTTTTGGAGGAAATGATGAAAAAACGGAAGTTAATCTTGATAGCTATTTCTTGTTTTTATTTGTTTACATTAAATCAGGCTATGGCGGAAACAGATGCTGATAGACTGAACAGGCTGGAAAAAGAGATTCAATTATTAAGATCCCATCAAGAAAAAACCTCACATCTCCTGCAAAACAGTTCTAATTTTTTTGCTAAATACAACATGCGCTTTTACGGCCGTGTAAAAGTTGATCTTAATTACGATACAGCAGAGTTTAAGAAATATAATGATTTTATTGGCACCCTTAGTAAAGATGCAACAAATGACTCTGTAAATTTTAATTGCCGCGATGTCAGGTTTGGGCTTGAAGCAAGTCATACAGAGGGTGATCTCACTGTAAAAGGACGTCTTGAAACAGATTTTTACGGAGACAATAATGGTGATAACCTGATTCCGAGGATGCGCCTTGGGTATGTTGATCTGATACAAAATTCAACAAATACCAGTCTGCGGGTTGGTCAGGACTGGATTCCTGTGGCCCAGCAGAACCCTGCCACCATCGATTTTGGTATTTTAAGCACCAGCGGTAATCTTTGGTGGCGTGTGCCCCAGGTTACACTCCGGCAGAAGGTGGGTGATTTAGAATTTCTTCTCTCTGCCATGAAGCACAGGCGCAAGGATACAGAAGAAAATAACAGGATGCCATGGGCCCTTGGCCGTATTGCCTATAATTTCGGTAAAGCTGATAACCTTCTTGCCCTGGGAGGCGGGTACAGGAATACTAATGATTATAATAATAGTGGTGAGGATATAACACGTACCCTTGTGGCACTGGAGTTTAAATGTACCATGGGCCCGGTTCTTTTTAAGGCTGAAGGTTTTTGGGGAGAAGCCATTGATAATGAATTTTTACGTTATGATATGGGCGTAAATAATTCCGACTCTGCTAACCCTGATGAAATAGAATCGATTGGGGGTTTTATAAGCGTCACAGCAAATATTGCAGATAAGATTACATTTTCCGCTGGATATGGTGTTGATGATCCTGATAATGATGATATGGATGGAATGCAGGGATTGTTAAATGACAGGCAGTTTACGAGAAACAGTATGGTGTTTTTTAACAGCTGGTATAAGCTCACCAAGGGGTTAAAAACAGGAGCAGAAATAATATATGCTGAAACTGAACGTTTTAGCAGCACCGATTATGGATTACGTTCCACTGTGTCAATTTTTTATAATTTTTAAAGTATGTTTTGGATGATTCAGGGGTACCAGTTAACAATGTTAAAAATAAGGCTGGTCTCCCAGGCTCATTCAAATATTCGAGTATCCTTTCTTTAAGATCATAAATCTGTTTATTTATTTTTTCCCATTCAACATTCCCTGTCCATTTTTTTGTAACTATCCAGCTGCATTGATTACAGAAAGGCTTTAGATTTAATCAGATTATACTTGAAGCTTACATAATAGATAGTTACTTTTTTTTAGGCAAAAGCAGCTTCGTGTTTTTTTGGCTTATTCCTCTGATTCGCTGTTGATAAGGTCATCAATTAATTTTTTGGTATCCATATCAAGGTCATCAAAGTGGAGCCCCATTCCATGCATATTATTACTTGGACGTACCATATGGACAATTATACCGGATGTCTCGATTGTCTGTTCCAGATTTGGCAGGTTGAATTTAACTTTTAGCCTGGTTCCCACGGGTAAGGGCTTTTGGGAGCGTATGAAGACTCCGCCCATGGAGATGTTGGATGCATAATCAATGAAAAACTGATCCATGGTTTCATAGCAGATTTTGAGTGCCACCGGTTTACGGAGATTCCTGCGATTTTCGATATTCTTTGATGCTTTTGACATTTATATCTCCCAGTAAAAAATATCAGGCTGCAAAGTTGGGGATTATGAATTCAGGGTAGATACTTTATTCTTTTATCTAATTATTCCTGGAGGATGTCAAGAAATACAAAAAGAAATTTTATTTTCAGATTTTTATCTTTTAATATATCGATCTTGACTTGAAGTTACTGTTCTGGTATTGCACCGGTAAATAATAATTTATAAAGGAGAAGATAGTGGAAAAAACTTTGTCGATAATAAAACCTGATGGTGTCTCACGAAAAATCATGGGTGAAGTTATAAAACGCCTGGAAGAAAACAGTATAAATATAATTGCCATGAAGATGATTCATATGACAAAATTCCAGGCAGAGGGTTTCTATGCAGTTCACAGGGAAAGGCCTTTTTTTGACAGTCTGATAAGTTTTATGATTTCAGGCCCTGTTCTTGTAATGGTATTGGAAGGTGAGGATGTCATAGGGAGATATCGCAAATTAATGGGTGCTACAGATTATAAAAATGCGGATGAAGGTACTATTAGAAAAGATTTTGCCACTGATATTGAAAAAAATGTGGTTCATGGTTCTGATTCCGGGGAATCTGCAGATTTTGAAATAGGCCATTTCTTTAGTGCTCTTGAAATTGTTGCCTGATGCAGGCTAAAGTAAAATTAGAAAATATCACAATTGTTTTGCATCGGCCTAAATATTCAGAAAATATTGGGGCCGCTGCAAGAGCTGCATGCAACATGGGGATCAAACGGCTTAAGGTGGTGGCCCCTGAAAATTATGATCTTGACAAAATTCTGAAACTGGCCACCCATGCCGCATCTCCTGTGGTTGAAAAGATTGATCTCCATGACAATCTTTATGATGCTGTTGCAGACTTTTATTATGTTGTGGGTACCACCGCCCGTATGGGGGGGCAGCGTCATGTTGTAACATCTCCTTTAGTTGTAGCTGAAAAGCTTGTTTCTATTTCTGCAAACAATAATGTGGCAATAATCTTTGGTCCGGAAGACAGGGGCCTTTCAAATGAGGATATCAGGTTTTGCCATATTTTGGTAAATATACCCACTGCTGATTTTTCTTCCATTAATCTTGGGCAGGCTGTTATGATAATGTGCTATGCTATTTATAATGCAGGCGTAGATGAACGTAACAAAAATGTACCCAGGCTTGCCAGCCGTCATGAGCTTGAAGGGATGTATGTTCAGTTAAAAGATATTCTTGCCAGAATAAGCTATATAAATCCTGAAAACCCTGACTACTGGATGTTAAAATTTCGTGATTTTTTTAACAGGGTTCAGCTTCGTGCCAGGGAAGTCAGTATTATTCGTGGTATATGCAGGCAGATTGACTGGTATGGGAATAAATGCTTTCAGGATGGGAAAAAATAAAAAACTAAAATTTAGATATCAGTTTATCAAGCTGCTTTGTCCTGTGGCTTCAAGAATATTGCGCCATAATCTTCCATTTGGTGCTATCTGCTTTCTTTTTCCCACAGATAATTTTAAGGGAACATGGACAAAATGATTATTCCAGTGGCTGATAATCAGTTTTGTTTTACCTGCCATACCGGCATGCACTGCATTTCTTCCGAGAAAACCGCAAAAAACACTATCATTGGCATTGGCAGAGAGGCTTCTGATCATATAGCTAGGATCTATATATTTGAGTGAAATCGGGATCTCCTTTTCATTGAAGTAAGCTGTAATCTCTTTTTTTAAAAACATGCCAATGTCATTTAATCTGATATTTCCTGATTCATCATATTTGTCAGTATCGGATTTGAAAAATTTTTGTCCAGCCCCTTCTGCCACAACAATAACGGCATGTTTTCTTGATTCCAGCCGTATTTGAAGCTTATTAAGCAGCCCATTTGGACCTTCCATGTCAAAATCGATTTCAGGAACTAACGTAAAATTTACGTCCTGCTGCGCCAGTGTAGCTGTTGCAGCAATAAAACCGGAATGTCTCCCCATGAGTTTAATAAGTCCTATCCCATTGGGATATGCCTGGGCCTCGTTGTGTGCTCCTTTTATTGATATTGTTGCCACATCCACGGCTGTGTCAAACCCGAAGGATTTGGATACCATGAAAATGTCATTATCTATGGTTTTGGGTACGCCTATAATACTGGTTTTCAAACCCCTTGCTGTTATACTGTCTGCTATCCTGGAAGCCGCCATAAGTGTCCCGTCGCCCCCTATCATGAACAGTATTCCAATATTCATCCTTTCCAGAGAATCGACAATTTCTTCAATATCCTGGGGTCCCCTTGATGATCCTAAAATTGTCCCCCCTGTGTCGAGGATATGTTCAACAGAAGATGGGGCAAGTTCCATGATTTCGTGGCCGTATTTGGGGATAAAGCCTTGAAGACCATATTTGATCCCGTAAATATTTTTAACTTTATATCCGTGGAAAAGCTCCAGAACAATGGATCGTATTATATCGTTTAAGCCGGGGCATAATCCTCCGCATGTGACAAGGGCGCATCTTAATTTGCTTGGATCAAAATAAATTGTTTTTCTGGGCCCGGCCTGTTCAAGGGCGCAGGGTTCTCCCCCATTTTTAAAAATATCTGCCAGTTTGTTTGAATATACATCAACAACAATTTTCTCTTCCTCATTAACAAACTCTCTTATACATTTATCCAGCATCTGGTCATAATAGGAGGTGGGTATCTTGGCATCTCCCAGGGCCATTATCTCTGTGTCCATTGATTCGGAAAACATAAGCTTATTCCTATATTTTTAATCGGTTTAAATATATGGTGTCCCTGTCGTTTTTTTCATTCCCCTACAGGATATCTACTAATATATTGCAAAGTTTTGCCCGCAGGATAGAGTATGAGAAATATCGTTTTGCTATTTTATAGTTGTGTGAAACCATTTCGTCGCGTAAGTCTGCATCGTTAAGAACCCTCCTTGCCCTGCAAACGGTCTCTTCAGACACGTATCCATCAAGTTCTATTACAGAGAACCCCTTGGGTTTTATATCAGTTGCATAGATAGAATAATTATTAACAACTATGGGCTTTTTAAAATATACAGCCTCAAGAAATGCATTGCCAAAACCTTCAAAGGTGGATGGGTATGTCACAAGATCTGCGTGGGGATAAATATCATCGAGGGTATATATCTTTTTCCCTGTTTGGGTGGTTCCTCTCTGCTCATCAATAATATCTGATACAAAAAGTGTATCAACCTTCATTAAATGAGAATATTCTATGATTCTTTGTTCATAGTCATATCCTTCATCCCCAGAGGCATGGGATATAACTAATTTTGATTTTACATCTAACCTGTGAAGCAGCTCTATTGCATGTTCGATACCTTTTCTTTGTACAACTCGTGTGGGCTGCAGTACAAAAAGTTCATCATCTTTGATTCCCAGGCTCTTTCTTACATCATGTGTATAGGGATCATCAATCTTGGGGGGAGTATCAAAATTCATTACATTGGGAATAATTGTTGATGAGATTCCAGTTCGCAAGCTTAACTGATTGCCCCCTGAAGAATTTATAACAACGTGTTTTATTGCGGGAAGGTGAGGTGGAAATGCCATGTTGAGGTAATCCCACACAGCATTTATTAAAAAATGTTTCCTTTCCCAGAAAAAATCGTGGTGATGGGCTATTGTGGGTATTCCTATTTCGGCTATAACCTCTGTCAGAGCAAGTCCCAAAGGTATGTTTAAGGGGATCGTGAGTGAGTTTTGCGGGATGAGGATATCGATATTGAATTTTTCGATGAATTTATAAAGATGATTTTTTATCTTTCGTGTAATTTCGTGAATTTTTTCAGTAATAAAACGGCCTCTAATTGTTACTCCAAAGCAGTTATGATAAATATCTTTAATATCAGGATGTCTGAAATCGGCTTCAGGGAGAATATAAGAAGATTCTGGGGGTCTGTCATTTTCCCCTGCAAAGTAAAAACATGTTAATCCTTCTTTTTCAAAGACCTCAGCCCATTTTGCTGTTTCCAGAGAAACACCATCGGTTCCGGCCAGTCGTACAGAAACAAAGCCAATATTTTTTTTGACATCGGTTGATATTAAATTCTCCATACATTATCCTTTTTTTGCTATGAAGTTTATTTTTCAGGCTCGTTTGATTCTATCAAAGGCACCTCTAATGGCTTGATTAAAGGAGTTAAAGCTTATTGGTTTGCAGAGGTGACCATCAAATCCTATTGCGCTGAGATCATCAAGGTTAAACGTGGCAAGGTGCCCTGATAGTGCATATATAATTGAGTTTTGGTTTACTTTTCTTATTTCTTTGCATAATTGTGTGCCACTTATTCCAGGCATTTTCAGATCCGTTATTATAAGTGGAAATTCTTCGGAATCCAGTATGCTTAAGGCATCATATGCATTTTCTGCAATTGTAACTTTGTATCCCATATGAGTAATAAATTTTTTAATTATTTCTCTTATATCAGTGTCGTCATCTATAAATAAAATTTTTTCTTCCATCATATTTTGCCTACACATTAAACTATTTAATAAAAAATTATAGCCTTTATTTTTAATAGATTTTCATATGAATAATTTCACCATGTTCTTTGTCAAAAGTTCTAAATCCTGCGGAATTGATTATCTAAAAATTTAATCTATAGAATAGATATTTAATGACAATTTATATGTCAATAAAAACTATTTGTTTATTGGTTTAAAATAAAAATATTTTTGTGAGCACTTGTCTGATATTCTTTTAAGGAAATTTTAAATTGATGTAATTTTTGATAATTCGGATTGTGGGTGCAGCCTGGGTGGAGAGAAATTGTATTATATCGGTTTTTTAGATATTTTATTTTGCTTGACTATTTCCGATATATTGTATAAGGGAAGTTGCTAAAGAGAGGTTACGTCTTTTATATATTATTTTTTTATTGAGTTATCAGCATGAAGCTCCAATAATGTACTTTTTTGGTATAAAGTCTTTTATGAGCCTGAATATATGAAAAACTATAACAATATATAGATTTCAATATAAATAATTTTACTACGTTATCGGTCAAAACCTCGGTTGAAGTGCTGCCCGTATGTTTCCCCCTCTATCCTTGTGAAATTAATTGTCTGAAAATCTATGCTGCTTTTT
>CAZNFB010000145.1:4246-7087 GCA_964572105.1 uncultured Desulfobacteraceae bacterium | reverse complement strand
CCCATAGCTCAGCTGGCAGAGCCACCGGCTCATAACCGGTAGGTCCCTGGTTCGATTCCAGGTGGGCCCATTTTTTTCAAAAATTAAAATTGCTAATACAAACTAAATAAGTTTTTTACAAAAAAGGCGTGGGCTTACCACGCCTTTTTTTTTATATTGTTTTAAAATTGCTAATTTGTTTTTGAGCGAACCCTTATAACCTGTTTCATATGACTTGGTACTAATTTTAAAGTTTAAATTCTATTATTTTAACATGTTAACCAAGAAATTTGTAATCAAGTCATATGAAATGCACTATAGTCCCATGGTTTTGCCTTCCTCAAGATGTTCCTCCCGAAGAAGATCCGTTACTGCCTTGACAGGGTTAAATGTAATTTGGGGAACTGCGACAAAAATAGTAATCCAGTCCCACATTGCTCCGTTCCAGAGGCCGGGAAGTTCCAGGGCTTTTAAGCTTTGCCCATTTTTTGATTTGTCTGAGATAAATGCAGTTTCATGATTGACAAAATGGGTGAGATTAAACCGGTTTCCTTCCCAGTCTGTTATGGAACAGACTATATCAACGGGGTTAAAATGGGTCGAGTTTGTGAAAATAACCTGCTGGACATCTGAATCAGTATCAATCTGGGCTGTTTCTACTATTTGAATTGAAAGTTCTCCATCAGCAGCTTTAACCCAAAAGGGGCCTCCCCCAGGCTCTTTGATATTTTGAACCATGCCGCACACTCTCATGGGACGGTTAAGCTTGTCCATGAGAAGTTTCTGCTTTTCATAGGGCTTAAAACTTTCATAACCTTGAATGTAAATATTAAGTTCAGTTTTTATAAATTCAAACACCTCATTGAGCAGGGATTCATCAGCTTTTGTGCTATTCAGGATTTTAAGATATAAAAAAATTTTTTTACGGGTTTTTATAAGGGAGCCGCAAAGTACCTTTTTCCATTTAAAGGTTTCTTTTTTTAACCTGTCAGGGATTACATTATCTATATTTTTAATATAGATTATATCTTCCTTGATTTTATTAAGATTTTCAATTAACGCCCCATGGCCCCCGGGCCTGAAAAGAATTGTTCCATCATTTAATCTAAAGGGCCTGTTTTTAATATCAACAGCTATTGTATCTGTGGCTTTTTCCTGAACAGAGAAACTTATGTTATACTTTACAGATAAATTCTCTTCATAATAGCTGCAAACAGATTGTAAAAAAAATTCGATTTTTTCTCTATGCTCGGAAGAAACAGTAAAATGAATGTTGCAAAGTCCGCTTTGCTCCCTGGCGTACCCTGCAGCCTCAACAAGATGCTCTTCAATGGCAGTTCTGCTCTTGTTGGAATATTTATGAAATTTAAGAAGTCCCTTGGGGATGTTTGTATAATTGAGCCCCTTTTGGGTTAAAAGGTATTCAAGGATCTCTTTGAACTCCCCTTTTTCTATTAACCCGTCAATTGAAAGTCCATCTTCGGCCATTTTTGATTTAAGGTCATCAAAAAATGCAAATTGTTTTATGCTATCCATGAATTTTATCAGCTGCACAACGCTTTTATCCTGTTCATGGGCGGCTTTAGTAATTTTTTTTTTTTCTATTCGGTCATATTTGCTATTAAAAGAGATGAGCCCTTTGAACATTCTGGTTGCAGCCCCTGAAGCTGGAACAAATTTTACCAGACTATTCTCTCCGATATTTTCATCATAAAAACATACCAGCTCTTTTATTCCATCATCTGCAAGGAGTCTGATCCCGTCATTAATGGTGCATGGTCTGTCCAGATTTATATATATAATACCCTTTTTAAGGAGTTTCAGTTGTGAGTAGATCTGTTCTGCTGAACTTCCCATGTTATAGATTCTGTTGCAGTCAGCTTCAGTTAAAATCATATCTTTTGTTTCCCCTCATCGGTTTTATTCGTTGGAGATTTCCATGATATATTGACCATAGCCGTTTTTCAGCATCTCTTTTGCAAGTTCAATCAACTGCTCTTTATTAATAAGTCCGAGCTTGAAAGCGATCTCTTCTATGCAGGCAATCTTGAGTCCCTGTCTTTCCTGCACAGCTCTTACATAGGCCGATGCAAGAGCAAGTGATTCATGGGTTCCTGTGTCAAGCCAGGCAAAACCCCGTCCAAGCAGTTCCACCTTAAGAAGGCCCCTGCGTAAATAAGCAAGATTTACATCTGTTATTTCAAGTTCACCCCGGGGGGAGGGCTTAAGGCTTTCTGCTATTTTCACAACTTCATTATCATAAAAATAAAGGCCTGGTACAGCATAGTTTGATTTGGGGGTTTCGGGTTTTTCTTCAATACCCGTAACATTATTATCTTTGTCAAATTCAACAACACCATAACTTTTAGGATCATTCACTCTGTAGCCAAAAATCAGCCCTCCTTTTTTAAGCTTTGAAGCGTTTTTAAGACGCTGTGAAAGGCCCTGCCCATAAAAGATATTATCTCCAAGAATAAGGGTGATGTTTTGTTTTCCAATAAATTTTTTCCCGATTATAAATGCCTGCGCCAAACCTTCCGGTTTTGGTTGTTCTTCATAGGAGAGGGAAAGTCCATATTGTAAGCCGTTTCCCAAAAGAGCCTGAAAGTTTGGAAGATCTTCCGGAGTCGAAATAATCAGTATCTCCCTGATATGTGCAAGCATGAGCACAGATAATGGGTAATATATCATTGGTTTGTCATAAACAGGCATAAGCTGTTTGCTGACTACTTTGGTGATCGGATATAATCTTGTGCCGGAACCTCCTGCTAAAATTATCCCCTTCATTATAATTTCTCCTTAAACGTGTCCAAAACGGGGAATTGATCGATATTCTTCACTTTTTAGGAAGTTCCCCTTATA
>CAZNFB010000145.1:0-4146 GCA_964572105.1 uncultured Desulfobacteraceae bacterium | reverse complement strand
GTCCAAAACGGGGAATTGATCGATATTCTTCACTTTTTAGGAAGTTCCCCTTATATGATTTACCCATTCTTTATTATCAAGGTACCAGTGAATTGTCTTATGGAGTCCGGTTTTAAAAGACTCTTCGGGTATCCAGTTCAGAGCATTTTTTATTTTTGTATAATCTATGGCATATCTTTTATCATGGCCTGGTCTGTCCTTTACAAATGTAATCAGTTCCCGTCTTTTTATTTTTATAGTGCTGATTTCATCTAAAATATCACAGAGCATTTCAACCAGATGAATATTTTCCAGTTCAGTTCCCCCACCTATGTTGTATGTTTCTCCCCTGGTACCGTTTTTCATAATTTTCCATACAGCAACACAGTGATCCCTTACATATAACCAGTCCCTGATATTTGTACCGTCTCCGTAAACAGGAAGCGGTTTTCCCTCTTCGCCATTTAAAATCATCAAGGGAATAAGTTTTTCAGGAAATTGATAGGGTCCGTAATTGTTTGAACAGTTGGATATTGTAATGGGAAGTCCGTATGTTTTGTGGGAGGCTCTGACCAGGTGATCAGATCCTGCTTTGGATGCGGAATAGGGGCTGTTTGGCCTGTATGGGGTCTCTTCCGTGAAAAATCCCTTATTTCCAAGGCTGCCGAAAACTTCATCTGTACTCACGTGGTGAAAAAGTTCTATCTGTTTCTGATTAGCCCGCGCAACCTCCAGAAGGTTAAAGGTACCCATAATATTGGTACGGATAAAACTATACGGGTTTGCTATGGACCTGTCAACGTGGGACTCGGCTGCGAAATGGCAAACAGCATCAATCCCATAATCATCAAACAGGGTGGAAATTATATTATAATCGCAAATGTCCCCTTTGCAAAAAATATATCGTTTGGGAAAGTCTTTTTCAATCCCCTTTAAATTTTCAGGATTTCCTGCATAAGTAAGAAGGTCAACATTAATTATTCTGCCTGAAAAATCTGATTCATAAAGGAGATATCTGATAAAATTAGACCCAATAAAACCGCACCCTCCGGTTATAAGAAGATTCTTCATTACAGTATCCTTTGCATGGCAGGTTCAACTTTTTTGTTTATGGGAAAATTAAATCAGGTTCTCAGGAATATCGGCATTGGTATATACCTTTTGTACATCCTCGCAATCATCTAATATATCCATTAATCTGATCATCTGCTCCGCGCTTTTTCCTTCCAGTGCAAGAAGAGTTTGGGGCAGCTTTGTTACTTCCGCCATAATGTATGCGATCTTTGCGTTGTCCAGTGCTTTTTTAACAGGTTCAAAATCTTTTGGATTAGAGATAATTTCAAAATTTACACCGTCTTCCCGTACGTCTTCTGCTCCAGCGTCGATGGCGGTCTCCATCAGAGAATCTTCATCTATCTTTTCTTTTTCGACAACAAAATAACCTTTTTGATCAAACATCCATGCAACACATCCGTTTTCGCCAAGATTTCCATTATTTTTATTTAAAATATTGCGTATTTCAGCTACTGCTCTGTTTTTGTTATCTGTGAGAGATTCAATCAGAATTGCAGCCCCTCCGGGCCCATATCCTTCATAAAGAACCTCTTCATAATTTACCCCTTCAAGTTCCCCTGTCCCCTTTTTTATGGCTCTTTCCATATTATCTTTAGGCATGTTTTCACTCTTTGCAGCTGTTACTGCGCTCCTTAGGCGAGGATTGGCATCAATATCTCCTCCACCTAATCTTGCCGCCACTGTAATTTCTTTAATCAGTTTGGTGAAAATTTTGCCCCGTTTTGCATCAGCTGCACCTTTTTTATGTTTAATGGTTGACCATTTACTATGTCCTGACATCTGTTTCCTCCTGAAAATCCAACCCTATTATGTATATTTCTCTGCTTGCTTTTCGGCAGCTTTGAGGTTTAAAGGTAATCTGTTTTTTAAAATTTTGTTTTACAAGATTTATATAGGTTGTAAAGTCCTCTCCGTGGAAAATTTTGCACACATATGTTCCTCCGGAAAGGAGATATCTTTTGGCCAGCGATAATGCGTCACAGCAAAGATTAAATGACCGGGCATTATCCACATTTTTATTTCCGCTTGTGGCAGGGGCCATATCACTCATTATAACATTAAATTTTTTGTCATCAGGGAGAATATCTGAATTATCATCAGTAATATCCCTGGTAAAAACCGTGACATGAGATGGCAATTTAATAGAAACCGGCTTTAAATCTATACCGACAACCGCTCCCTGTGTTCCCACAAGATCGGCTGCGTAAAGCAGCCATGAACCGGGAAAACAACCAAGATCTAAAACCCTGTACCCTTTTTTGATCAGCTTGTGTTTTTTTTGTATTTCTTCCAGCTTATATACGGATCTTGCGGGGAAGCGTTCTTTTTTTGCTTTTCGCGTATAATGATCTTCCCATTTATTATTTTTTCTTTTTCCACGATTAGCATTCATTTTGCACAAGGCCCATGAGAGTATTTTTAAATTTTCTTTTTTCAGAATTAATATGGCCCGGAAATATTTCCCATGGCCCTGTCTCCGGGATAATGTAAAGTGTTAAATGGCTGCTTACCCCTTGCTCTTTGATATTAAATATTTTTTCAGAAATCTTTTTTTGAAGATCCCATGAATTTTCCGCTGTCTCTTTCAGGTAATTTTTAAATTCATCAGCAGTATCTTTTAAAATTGGACCCGATGATGCTATTTTTACCATTTGTGGATATTTTTCCATTAAAACTTCAAGAACAGATCTGCTGTTTGTAACAAAAAGCGCAGACTCTTTGGATGAGTGTGCAAAGAGTCTGCTCCAGGAAGATATTCTCTCTTTTGGCATGTAAAGTCCAGAGTCCTCTGTTTTAGTAAAATTTTTTACAGGTATATCCTCTCCATCATCCATTTCTTTTAAATCTTTAAAAATCGATTTTTCCTTTTGCGCAAAAGAGTCAAGATGGCCGGCAATTTCATGCTGCTGTGCATCGAGTTCCTGGGCAAAATGGAGAAAAATTCTTGCCGCAAAAAGGGAATCATCCTTTGTAATTGTTTTGGCTCCCATGATTTTTTTAACATCCGCTCTTATTTGGGATATGGAGGTGTCATTAAAAAAGGGAATATTATCTGTCATGGTCTTTACAATGGCAGACTTTTCAGAACCATGAAAGTTTCCCCAGGCTCTAAATTCCTTAAGAGCTGAATCTATTCTTGCGGCATCCTCCTTAACAGGAACGGATAGGTCGATAAATTTATCTGCTGCAAGATTTTTCATCCCTTCTGGAATTTTTTGCTCCGATGGAAGGAATACTGAAAATTGTTCAAAAAAGGTGTATACGGCTTTAGCTGTGGGGTCAGAGATATAAGTAAATGGGAAATATATTGCTTTCATGATTAAAACTCGGATTTTAAAATATTTATTATGTTATTTCGAACTTCGGTTTCATCCAGGGAGGCATTAATAATTCTGAATCTGTCCGGTTCTTTTAGGGCAAGCTTTAAATAAGCATCCCTTACTTTTTTGTGAAACAGGAGATTCTCTTTTTCGAATCTTGCCTCTGCGGTGGTCCGCTGTCCATTATTCAGTTGTTTTAAGGCTCGGGGAAGGGATGTTTCAGGTTCCAGATCTAAAAGTAATGTTAAATCGGGACGGAGATCTTTGAGAATAATTTCATGCAAAGAGTTGATCATGTCAAGACTGATACCCCGGGCGTAACCCTGGTAAGCTGTGGTGGCATCCATAAACCTGTCGCAGATTACAACTTTACCAGAAGCAAGGGCTGGAATTATCAGGCTTTTAATATGCTGCGCACGGTCAGCGCAGTAGAGCATAAGCTCAGCTTCAGGAGATAAATCGCAATTATCGGGGTCTAAAAGAATCTCCCGAATTTTTTTACAGATCTCTGTACCTCCAGGCTCACGTGTTGCAACAGTCTCATGTCCCAGCTTGTTTAAAAATTCAACGATATATTTTACCTGGGTGGTTTTCCCTGAACCTTCTATCCCCTCAAGTGTTATCAGCATTAAATGTGTTGTCCTGGTGTTTTGAATAGTTGTTAAACGCAAGTATAATACGAACTTATTTTTGTGCGAGCCCTTAACTATAGATGTTCATATAAATAATTTCAGAGCCTGGCCGCATTTCAGCAATAGACTGAGCTATAATA
>CAZNFB010000144.1:0-7097 GCA_964572105.1 uncultured Desulfobacteraceae bacterium | reverse complement strand
ATAGATTTTTAAATAGTACCCAAAGGAAAACCAGAATTTTTTGTTCAGGTTTAAATATAAATTATGTCACCTGAGTATTGCGTTTTAATTACAGGCTATATTTTCGGTTTTTATATGGCATGGAACATTGGTGCAAATGATGTTGCCAATTCCATGGCATCTGCTGTCGGCGCCAAAGCCCTGACAATACGTCAGGCTGTATTTGTTGCAGGAATATTAAATATCGTGGGCGCAACATTTATAGGGTCCCATGTCACTAATACCATCAGAAAAGGGATAGTCTCCACATCCATCCTTACAGATCCGCGTTTGGCCCTTATTGGAGCACTTTCAGCGCTTCTTGCTGCAGCACTATGGGTCAGCTTTGCCACATGGAAATCTCTTCCTGTCTCAACAACCCATTCCATAGTCGGCGCCATGCTAGGGTTTGGAATTATGGCAGGGGGCTTTTCCGTTATAAACTGGGGGAAACTTGCAGCTGTTATAATCAGCTGGATCATATCCCCTCTCATTAGCATGGTAATCAGCTATGTGATGTTTAAATGCATAGTAAAATTTATTCTGGCCCGAAGAGACCCCTATCTCAGAGCCATAAATCTCTCTAAATATTTCATAGGAATTACGGTTTTTATTATAATCCTCTCCTTCCTTTTTAAAACACCCCTTGGGAAAAGACTTGCCATGGAAACCCATGAAGCACTTATTCTGGCCGTAATTATCGCCTCCGGCCTTGGTTTACTGGGGAAACTGGCCATTAAAAAATTTTTTTCCTCGAAAAAAAGGAAGGCTGATACAGAAGAAATATTCAAAGTGATTCAGATAGGAACATCATGTTATGTTGCTTTGGCCCAGGGGGCAAATGATGTGGCCAATGCCATAGGGCCCCTTGCTGTAATATATTTTCTGGTGAAAACAGGAAGCGTGGGGGCAACTGTGCCGGTACCTATTTTTCTATTGGTGTTCGGAGGGGTAGGAATTTCACTGGGAATTGGCATGGCAGGCCACAGAGTGATGAAGACTCTTGGGACAAAAATTACCACACTTAACAATACCCGTGGTTTTTCTGTTGATTTTGCAGCCGCCACAACAGTGATGATTGCATCAAAAATGGGGCTTCCTGTATCAACAACCCATGCAGCAGTTGGAGGGGTACTGGGGGTTGGATTTGCCCGGGGCATGGAGGCGGTCAATTTCAAGATAATTTTTCAGATCATAGTTTACTGGATTTTAACGGTTCCTGCTGCGGCTTTCACAAGCATGATAATCTTTTTAATTCTCAAACATATTATATAGGAGGAAAACAATGCGTATACCATTTCTTTCAATTTTTATAGCTTCCCCCTTTGAAGGACTCCAGGAACATGCTGAAAAAGTAAAAGAATGCGCATGGACTTTTCAGCAGGCAATAGAATGCCATATTGAAAAAAAATGTGAATCGTTTAGTAAGTTTGTCAAGGAAATAAGCATGCTGGAAAGTGAAGCAGATGCAATCAAACGCAGGATACGGGGGCATCTTCCCAAGGGAACAATGCTCCCTGTGGATAAATTCCAGTTATTCAGATATTTAAGAGAACAGGATTCAATTCTTGATGCTGTGGAGGATGCTGTAGACTGGATCTCCTATCGGCCTGAACCTGGGATTCCTGCAGAAGTTGCAGAAGATTTTATTCTTCTTGCTGACCAGGCGGTGGCTCCCATTGAAGAATTAAACCTTATGGTTACTGAAGCAAGAAACTATTTTAAAAGCTTTTCAAAAAAACAACGGCTGATTGTTAAAGAAATTATTCATAACATACGCCAAATGGAGCATGATGCTGATACCACGGAAGATATGGTAAAACAGAAAGTATTCACATCAATCACAGATCCTATTATGGTATTTCATCTGATTCGGCTCAGCGAAACCATCGGCTCCATAGCAGATCATGCTGAAAATGCAGGAGACATGATGCGGGCAATGATAGCGGAATAATAAACGCTGACAAAATAAAAAATAACATACAAAATGGCGCTAAAACAACTTCTCCTTTAATGCATGAAAAATATTTTGTCAGCGTTTCCATGAAAAAGCTAGGGAGAAGGAGAATCTTTAAAAAAAAGCCACCATATGTACAGACCCAGTCCTGCCAAAGATAAAACAGACAAAATATAGGCCTTCCAGTCAATGGGTTTTTCCGCAAACCCGTCTTTGTTTACATCGCCAACTTTTTTTTTACAAAATTCGCAGATTTCTGCATTCAAAGGGAGTCTGCCAAGACATTCATAACATTTTTTCGTGGTATGGATACTTCTGCCGTCCCGTTCAGTACCGGATGCCTGCATAATTTCAAGCTCCTTTATCTGAAATTATTTATATGAACTCCATAGCTTCAGGTATAATCTGATTGAACACTGTTTTACTCAAACCACACCTGAAGCATATTTGCAATCAACATTTTTAATTACAAATCCCTTTCAATGGTGATTTCACTTCTGTTTCTAAGCTCTGACAGTAACAAATCAAAATGCTGACGCTGTTTTTCCCTGGCTATCATCTTTTTTATATTTTTTTCTTCTTTAACAAAAAGTTCCGGATCAGGTTCTTTTATCTCTTTAAACTTTATAATATAGTACCCACCCTGCTCCTTGATAATATTTTCAGGGAATTTTTCTTTTTCCGAGAGCATAAACGCCGCATTAATTACCTTTTTCCCCAGCCCTGTTTTTTCAGAAGAATCATTCCGCTTAAAAAAAAGAGTCTTCTGGGGGGACAACTCATATTTTTCGCTCAATTCTGCCATGGAGTTTCCATCTTTTAAAACAGTAAGAAACTTTTCAGCATCCTCTTTTGCACTTGTATCTTTTTTTTCTTTTAGTGAATCAATTTTAACCTGTTCTTTTACCTTTTCAAGTTCAGGAACCTTTGCAGGTATCTTTTCCATGGCCTGAATAATATAAAATTTCCCATTAAAATCCTCGATATCACTTAGTTCCAGGTTTTCAAGAGAAAATGCAATGGCTGCGAATTTTGAAGAGTCAGCGACTCCTTTTATCCGGCCATTTGTTGTAAAAAAATCTGTTGTATGAAGCTTAATATTATACTCTTTTGCAGCATTTGTCAGGTCATCTCCGTCAAAAGAGATATTATAAACCCTTTCTGCTTCTTCATAAGCAAGATCCGCAGCCTGCCGGCCTGCAAGTTTATCATAAATTTTATCTTTTGCATCCTCAAAAGGGAGCACAGATTCTTTATTCACCTTTTCAACCTTGATAATATGCCATCCGAATTTGGTACGAACAGGGTCACTAATATCCCCTGCCTGCATGGAGAAAGCTTTGTCAGAAAAAGGTGCAACCATATCTTTTTTTCCAAATGTCCCCAGGTCTCCCCCCTTATCTCGGGTGGGACCCTGGGAATATTCTTTGGCAAGCTCAGCAAAATCCTTCCCGGTTTTTGCAATCTTTGATATTTTTAAAGCCTGTTCCCTTGTTTGGTTCAGCGCTTTAGAATCATCATCAGGTTTTGTTTTAATCAATATATGACGGGCATGTACAGTTGCAGGAAGAACAAACTCTTCAGGGGCATCCTCGTAATACTCCATTAGTTTTTCATCTGGTATTGAAACAGAGTCTTTATAATAATCCGGATCAAAAAGAAGGTAACTTGCTTTAACTTCAGGTTCTGTTTTATAAGATTGCATGTGGGTATTAAAAAATTTTTCTATTTCTTCATTAGATACTGAAATATTCTTATACTTTTCAGGGGAAAAAACAACATAATCAACCTTAACCGATCTATTTATCCAGTCATACCATTGCCTGACCTCAAGTTCTGAAACCTTGACACTGTTTGTTATCATCTGTTTTAATTTTTCAATGAGCATTCTTTTTTGATGACTGGCCTCAAATTCTTCAGGAGTTAATCTTGCGTGATCTAATATTTTCCTGTAAAGGCTGGAATCAAAATATCCATTGGTTTTAAAAGCAGAAATTTTATTTATTGCATTTATCATCTCCTCTTTTGAGACAAGCAAGCCCAGGCGATTTGCTTCTTTAAGGAGCATTTTTTGATCTATTAAACCGTTTAAAGCCTGCTCTTTTACCCTGAACATCTTAATTATATTGTCATCTAAATCTCCCCCCAAATTCTTTCGCAGCTGTTCGAGAATATTATTATAAGCATTCTGATATTCTTCGTATGATATGGACTCCCCATCAACACTTGCAACCGAATTCGGGTTTTCATCCCTGAAACTTCCAACTCCCCAGAATACAAAAACAGTTATTATCGCCCCCAAAAAAATTTTAATAATCCAGGAACCAGCTTGTTTACGCATGAATTCTAACATATTTTTCCCCATTACCTTTCAGTTTACAGTTAGTTGGCAGGTATAAAATTTTGCAGAGTCAGCGACGCTGAATAGTTACCTTTATTTTTTAGAAATACAGAGTATCAAGCTTTGCCGCAGCATTTTTTAAATTTTTTCCCGCTTCCGCAGGGACAGGGCATATTTCGCCCCACCTTTTCTTCAGAACGTTTCAGGGGTCTTTGTTTTAATGTTTCATCACCTGAACCGGAAAAGGTTAAATCCTGTTCCTTTGGGTGGTTGTATTCAGCAACTTTTTCAGGTTCTGCAACCTGTATTTTGAACATGATTTCAACAATTTCTTCCTTAATTCTTGAAATCATATCTTGAAACATCCCATAACCTTCTTTTTTATATACAATCAAGGGATCCTGCTGGGCATAACCCCTCAGGCCGATCCCCTCTTTAAGATGATCCATACTAAGAAGGTGATCTTTCCAGAGATTATCCACGGTCTGCAGCATTACAAACCGTTCAAGACTTCTAAAGTCCTTTTCACCTATGAGCTCTTCCTTTTTATTATATATAACAACAGCATGGTCATATATTGAGCGGATAAGAGTATCTTTTGTTATTTCATCAGATCCATTGTTGTCCAGGTGAAAGCCATACTGTTTAAATACCGTATCTTCCAGCTCTTTAATATCCCACTGCTCAGATTCTTCTTTTTCATGGGTTATATCTTCAACAACTTCAGCTACTCTGTCATAAAGCATCTCATGAATCGAGTCTTTTAAATTATTTCCATCCAGGGCTTCCCTCCGCTGTCTGTATATGACCGTCCTTTGCTGATTCATAACGTCATCATATTCCAAAAGATGCTTTCTCATATCAAAGTTATGCCCTTCAACCTTTGACTGGGCATTTTCGATTGATTTGCTTATTAATCTGTTCTCTATGGATTCCCCTTCTTCCATTCCGAGTTTATCCATGATTGAAGAGATACGCTCCCCGCCAAAAATTCTTAAAAGGTCATCCTCCAGGGAAAGATAAAAACGGGATGACCCAGGGTCCCCCTGTCTTCCTGAACGCCCTCTTAACTGGTTATCTATACGCCGGCTTTCATGTCTTTCTGTTCCGAGAATATGAAGACCGCCCAGATCGGTTACTCCATCCCCTAAAACTATATCGGTTCCCCTTCCCGCCATATTAGTCGAGATTGTAACAGCCCCCTTTTGACCAGCCATGGAAATAATTTCAGCCTCTTTTCCGTGATTTTTTGCATTTAATACATTATGCTTAATCCCTTTTTTTTTCAACTGCCTGGACAAATCCTCAGAAACATCTATTGAAACGGTACCCACAAGAACAGGCTGGCCAAGTTTATGAAGTTTTGCCATCTCTGTTATTGCAGCATCAAACTTTTCTTTTTTTGTTTTATAGATAACATCAGGAGAATCCTTTCTTACCATTTTTTTATTAGTCGGTATAACCATCACGTCGAGATCATATATTTTTTTAAATTCCACAGATTCTGTATCAGCGGTTCCGGTCATACCTGCAAGTTTATTATACATCCTGAAGTAATTTTGAAAAGTAATGGAGGCCAGTGTCTGATTTTCGTTTTCTATTTTGACATTCTCCTTTGCCTCCAGTGCCTGGTGCAGCCCTTCACTGTACCTGCGCCCCGGCATCAATCTCCCTGTGAATTCATCAACGATTATGACCTCACCATTTTTTACCACATAATCCACATCACGTTTAAAAAGGGAATAGGCCTTAAGGGCCTGATTAATATGGTGTAAAAGTTCTATATTTTTGGAATCATAAAGGTTTTCAACCTCCAGGATCTTTTCAGCATTTGCAATACCTTCATCAGTGAGAACAGAAGATCTTGCTTTTTCATCTATGGAAAAATCGACATCCTTTTTTAATTTTGGGATAATTCCGTTAATCATATAATAAAGACTCGTCGATTTTTCAGCAGGTCCGGATATTATAAGAGGCGTTCTAGCCTCATCAACCAGAATACTGTCCACCTCATCAACTATGGCATAATTAAGCATGGGTTGTGCAAGGGATTCAGCATCAAACTTCATATTATCCCGCAAATAATCAAAACCGAATTCATTATTTGTGCCGTAAGTAATATCAGAACTATAAGCCGCTCTACGTTCCTCATCAGTTAAACCATGGAGAATAGTACCCACCGACATATCGAGGAAATTATATATACGCCCCATCCATTCAGCATCCCGGCGTGCAAGGTAATCATTAACAGTAATAATATGGACGCCCCTGCCTGTAATCGCATTTAAATATGCAGGAAGGGTTGCGGCCAGAGTCTTCCCCTCCCCTGTTTTCATCTCAGCTATTGCTCCGTTATGGAGAACAATTCCGCCTATTAGCTGAGCATCAAAATGCCGCATTTCAAGAACACGTACCGAAGCCTCCCTTACAACTGCAAAGGCTTCTGGAAGAATTTCGTCTAATAATTCCCCTTTTTTAAACCTTTCTTTAAATAAAGATGTCTTTGCTTTGAGCTCATGGTCGGTTAAGGATTGGAGATCAGGTTCCAGGGAATTAATTTTTTCCACAACGGAATCCATCTTTTTTAATTCCCGATCGTTTTTACTGCCGAAAATTTTTGTCAGAAACTTTGCGATCATATATTAATTAGCCTCCGCAAACATAAAGAATATTAAATTTAAAAATACGAATATTCGACCGGATTTTATAGAAAAAATAAGAAAAATGCAAGTTACACGGCATTTTATTAGGGGAGTGAAATTATTTGTGTGATGGCCTATG
>CAZNFB010000143.1:0-7113 GCA_964572105.1 uncultured Desulfobacteraceae bacterium | reverse complement strand
TTAGCAAATGAGGCGTTTATGACTCATTTGCTTTGACTCATATATATATCATATTCTACTCCCCTGATTTATCCTCCTAAAAATAAAAATTTCTTTTGTTATCAGTATCTTGGCAGCAGCATGATAATATGGGCACAAAATTTGCTGTTTTGCTATACAGGCCATGGAAAATTGATTTAACATAAAAAAGAATTGGAGGAATTATGAATCTTCATGAAATAAAAATAAACCATGATCTGGTAAATTCTGTGGACTGGGAAATGACACCTGAAGAGGCCATTGCACTTCATCTTGAATGGGGTCCTTTAAGATCGCAGAAATATTATAACTCAAGAGATAATGATAACGAAACCGTATATTTTATTATTAATACCTGGAATAATCCCCCAACTTTGACCCTGGTCAGGAGGAAGGGATTTGATTCCGAGGAGCTGGGGGATTTCAGTCTTCCAAAAAAACTTGAGGCAGAATTCATGCTGGAAATTGGCAAAAACAAGGGGGTATATGCAGTTGAAGGAAGAGTAAGAGACTGGCTCAAAAAGGAGCTTGAAGTTTAAGTCTGTTATTTGGATGGTATTGAATTATTTTTTCCCTTTTAAGGGTAATCTTAAAATGAGTTTTTTGTATTTATGCTTAAAAAAAAATGTGACATAAACATTGCACGCACAATTAAGCTTGCACGGCAAATGATCCAGCTTGCTCAAGATGGTGATGAGTACCGGGAAGACCCGGGATGTGGTGTGCTTTATGGAATTTTACTCGATTCTGGATACAAAATTTTAGGGATTGCTCAAAAGGAAAAACAAAATCATATTGATAAAGGTTTGTGGAAAAAATCGACTAAGGAGAAAACGTAAAATAGTGAATTGTTCGAGCATGTCAAAGAAGGCTCTTCAGGGCAGCATGACACTATTCTGTCTCAATCTTCATGAGACATAATAACGTTAATTTTTTGTTGATATATAGGAGGCTGTCCGAAAATGTTCTTTTCCCCAAACGCTGCGTTCTGTCCAAAAAATTATCCTCGAAATATCAACTATATGTCTGCGGTAATTTTTTGAGCAAGCCTTGATTTTGAAAAAATTGCTATTCCCGGACAGCCCCCTAATGGTTATTCAGCTGATAGCGTATAGCTTCAGAGTATACCTGCTGCCGTACATTTTCGCTGAATAATTACCCTGATATTTATAAACCTGATATTTATAAATAAGCATGAAACAATCCTGCACGTAAAAGGTTTTCACAAAACCAATTCCCAAAAAATCTCTTAAAGCCATTAACATGTTGATTGCGTTAAAAATTTATTCAATAATGACAATTAAATATGAAAAAGCAAAATATTGTATTAAAATTTTTAAAGAATAGCTATGCTTTTTATAGGAATGGCTTTGCTGAAATGCTGCTTGGAAAAAAGCTGTGGAAAATCATTCTAATAAAGCTTTTCGTGATGTTTGTAATTCTGAAATTTTTTTTCTTCCCCAACTATTTAAATACAAAGTTTAAGACTGACAAAGCAAAAGGGAATTATGTTCTTGAGCAGATTACAAAAAATGCTTCCATAAATAAGTTAAAATGAGCTGTTTAACGCAAAACCCGATTTAACTGTGGATCATCAGATAATTACCCTATTTTATCAAACTAAATTTCATCTAACGGAGGGAAAAAACTAATGCTGGAGATTGATTTGAATATGGTGAACTGGGCAAGAGCACAATTTGCTCTGACAGCCATGTATCACTGGATATTTGTCCCATTAACCCTTGGGCTTTCTTTTTTATGCGCCTTTTTTGAATCTATTTATGTACGAACAGGGGATAAAGAATGGCGGGCCATTACAAAATTCTGGATGACTTTGTTTGGAATCAATTTTGCGATTGGTGTTGCAACGGGAATTATTCTTGAATTTGAATTTGGAACAAACTGGTCCAATTACTCCTGGATGGTTGGAGATATTTTTGGTGCCCCCCTGGCCATTGAAGGACTTTTTGCCTTTTTTCTTGAAGCAACTTTTTTTGCTGTCATGTTTTTCGGCTGGAACAGGGTTTCAAAACGTTTTCATCTTTTTTCCACATGGATGGTCGCCCTGGGGTCAAATCTTTCAGCTATATGGATTCTTGTTGCCAATGGCTGGATGCAAAATCCTGTTGGCATGGCTTTTAATCCTGAAACAGCACGATTTGAAATGCAAAGTTTTTTTGAGGTCGTTTTTAACCCTGTGGCAGTTTCTAAATTTGTTCACGCTTCAAGCTCAGGATTTTTATTTGCGTCTTTATTTGTCCTTTCAATCTCTTGCTGGTACCTTATAAAAGAAAGACATATTCAAATGGCAAAAAAATCAATTCTTGTGGCTTCTGTTTTTGGTTTTCTTTCTTCGGGCTATGTCGCTTTGACCGGAGACACCAGTGCTTATGAAGTTGCTCAGAAGCAACCCATGAAACTTGCAGCTATTGAAGGCTTATACAAAGGGAAAACAGAGGCTCCCATTGTTGCCGCAGGAATTCTTAACACAAATAAACAGCCCGGAGACAACCAGGATCCTTTTCTTATAAAGGTGGAAATTCCATACCTTCTTTCTCTTTTAGCTAATCATTCCCTGGACTCCTTTGTGCCGGGAATCGACGATCTTGTTTATGGTAATGAAAAAGAAGGGATAGAAGGTGTTGCACCAAAAATAACTAAAGGTAAAAAAGCAATCGATGCCCTTGCACTCTTCAAACAGGCACGCAAAGAAAATAATGATAAAAAAGCAGCACTGGCGTTGGTAAAATTCAAGGAAAACCAAAAATACCTTGGTTACGGATACCTTGATAAACCAGAAGAGGCTATTCCGCCGGTTGCCCTTCCATACTATGCTTTTCATATTATGGTGGCTCTAGGTACATTTTTTCCACTTCTTTTTGCTGTTTTTCTTTTTTATTCCCTAAAAGATTCTCTTATCCAAAAAAGATGGCTGCTTCCCATGGGCTTAATATCCGGTTTTCTCGGTTTCATCGCTTCCCAGTCTGGCTGGATTGTGGCTGAGGTCGGTCGTCAGCCCTGGGCTATTTATGGCCTTTTGCCCGTTAAGATAGCAACAACAAATCTTGCAGTGGAAAATGTCCAGATTACCTTTTTTATGTTTTTAGGATTATTTACCATTTTACTTGCTGCTGAAATAAAAATTATGCTTAAACAAATATCCATTGGACCGGAGGAGGACCATTAAAATGATTTCAAGCCTTGAGTATGCAACCTTGCAACAGATTTGGTGGATAATATGTTCCATTGTTTGTGCTATTTTCTTATTTCTTACCCTTGTCCAGGGAGGACAGACTCTTTTGTGGCAGGTAGCCAAAACCGATTTTGAGAAATCCCTGGTGATAACATCTCTTGGACGCAAATGGGAAATGCCCTTTACAACTTTTGTACTGTTTGGCGGAGCATTATTTGCGGCTTTTCCCAAATTTTATGCAACAAGCTTTGGGGGTGCTTACTGGGTATGGATGCTTATTCTTTTTTCATTTATCATACAGGCTGTCAGTTATGAATATCGAAAAAAGCAGAATAATCTCCTGGGAGCAACCATTTATGAGCTGTTTCTTTTTATAAATGGGTCAATGGGTCTCCTGCTCATTGGCGCAGCCGTGGGTACATTTTATACAGGTTCAAATTTTACACTTGACCTCTACAACAGGGTAACCTGGGATTATACTTTGATGGGTATAAATCTAAGGGGCCTTGAAGCTGCTTTTTCTCTGTTTAATCTGAGCCTTGGGCTTTTTCTTATATTTAATGCCAGGGTTTTAGGCGCATTATACCTTTTAAACAATATTGATTTTTCTTCAACGCCGGATCTTGAATCAAGATTGCGCAAAGGTGCCTGGCATTCTTTTCTTATAGCTCTCCCTTTTTTACTTTATGTCCTTATTTCCATACTTTTCATGAAGGGCTTCAATGTAGACTCGGCTGGTACAGTCTCTTTAGTCTCTTCTAAATATTTATCAAATCTTTTAGCCATGCCCCATCTGCTTGTACTGCTCCTTGGGGGAATAATACTTATAATATATGGAGTATTTTCAGCTTCATTTAAAAAAAGTAATAAGGGAATATGGTTCAGCGGATTAGGTACTCTGTTTACAGGTCTTGTTATATTATGTTTGCCTGCATTTAATAATACTGCATTCTATCCATCAAAAATCGATCTTCAGTCAAGTCTTACAATTTATAATGCATCATCCAGCATGTATACTTTGGCAACACTGACCTATGTGGCGATAGGTATACCTTTTGTCCTTGCCTATGTTATCTATGTCTGGAGACGTATGGATTCAAAAAAACTGACACCGGAAGAAGTGCTCCATGAAAAATCCTATTAATGCTGAACGTATTGACGTTATTTTTTGGTATACTATTACGTAAATTTATATTTTTAACAGATTCTTTCTTTACGACCTCTTATTTGTGAGGTTTTCATAATTTAATCATATTATATTCAGCAGTGTCCGGTTAGAATCTTGCGTGAGGGGAGTTTAATTGTTTTTGTAGCGTATTTAATAAATTTCGTAGAATTTCTTAGTGCAGCGTAGCCAAAAAATTGCGATTGTTTGAGTGAGGCACGAGCGAGTTTCGCAATTTTGGCGGAGCAAACTTAGAAATTCAAGAAATTTATTCGCAATAGCGAAAAAAACAATTAAACTTTCCGTATTTTCTTTCTTGCAATTTTCTAACCGGACATTACTGTATTATATTAGCTGAATAGTTACAAAAAAGGAGCTTATATTAATGAACGTAATACTTTTGGTACTATATGTCTTTCTGATAGTTGCTTCGTATAAAGGGATTATGATTGCCCTTAAAAAAGCCAAACTATAGATGGTCACATCAATAATTTCACTCGGTTATCGGCTGGCTGCGTATTTAAATACGCCTCCTCCCTTTGGCCTGGTGAAACTCTCCTCACATATTATTTTTGGTAAAATTGACTTGAGTCAAAGACGCGACAAGCGTTTTTATATAGTGATACCTGACCACCACCAAAGTAGCGGAGATGATGATGACATTCAAAGCATTAAAAATATTCACCCATACAGACTATCGTTTATATCGTAAAATTGTTCAGTATCTTTTTTTGGCCGCAGTTGTCTTTATTGGTATTAATTTCACCCTTTTTGTGAATCAGCTGGAAAGCGGCATTTTACCGACAATTAAAAGACCTCCGGGGATTGAAGCATTTTTGCCCATCAGTGCTTTGATCAGCTTTAAATACTGGCTGGTCACCGGAATTTTCAATACTATACATCCATCCAGCCTTATTATTTTGATAATGGCCATGGCAACCGGTCTTCTTTTAAAAAGGGGTTTTTGCAGCTGGATCTGCCCCTTTGGCCTTTTGAATGAGTATCTCAGCCGGCTTCATAAATATATTTTTCGCAAGAATATCAAGCTCCCCCTTTGGCTTGATTATCCATTACGAAGTTTAAAATATCTGCTTCTTGCTTTTTTTTTATGGGCCATTGTATTGCAAATGGATACCGCTGCCCTGGATTATTTTATTTCAAGCCCCTATAATATGGTAGCGGATATAAAGATGCTCTATTTTTTTAAAAAAATCACATCATTTGCATTTTGGGTGCTTGCAGCGTTATTTGTATTATCCATCCTGATTCGCAATTTCTGGTGTCGCTATCTGTGCCCCTATGGCGCACTTATAGGCGCAGTAAGTTTTTTAAGTATTTTTAAAATTCATCGGAATGAAAAAAACTGTACAAATTGCATGAAATGCACCAGCTCCTGCCCAATGGACATTAATATCCATAAAACGTCTTGTGTATTTTCCGATGAATGTCATGCCTGTATGAAATGCGTGGACGCCTGCCCTGAAAAAAATACGCTTTCCTTTTCGGCTTTAAAACAAAAGGGAATTGTAAAACCCTTGCTTTATGCCGCAACAATATGTCTGCTTTTTATTGGAGGTTCGCTGGCTGGAAGAATGGCCGGTTACTGGCAAAACAGTATCTCAACCCATGAATATCTGTTCCATATAAAAAATCTTGAGCTTCCTGTTTACCAGCATACCCGGGGGCAGGTGCCGGAATATAACAAGGAGGGATGGCTTCGTATGATGCAGCAAATAAAAGCGTCTGGAAAACAGGAAAAAAATTCGCAATAAACGCCGCTAAATTATTTTTGTCCTGGTTCCTGCTGTTTTCTTAAGTGTTCCTGATATGAAAGCCGTGTTTTATCATGGAAAAATATTCCAAGATAATAATTCGAATCTTCGGAAAGACGAAGAGCAGCTTCACGGTTTGTTACATCATGGGTGGAGCTGATGGGATGGAACTTTTCCCGAAGAAAATCCCATGTATTCACCTTGTCAAATGTAACACATGGTGTGACAAGATGAATAAAGCTGAACCCTTTGTGGGTAATTGCTTTTTTAAAAATGTTTTTCATCCCTTCCACATCACCGGCAAACCCCCGTGCCACAAATGACGCCCTGTATGCAAGGGCAAGGGATACAGGTTTTAGTGGGGTATCTGGATTTCCCAGGGTATGGGAACTTGTTTTTTGTCCCTTTTGTGTGGTTGGGGATGTTTGCCCTTTTGTGAGGGCATATATGGAATTGTCAAAAAGCAAAACCGTGATATCAATATTTTTACGTGCTATATGGGGAAGATGTCCCCCGCCGATTCCAAGCATATCCCCGTCCCCCCCCACTGAAAGAACGGTGAGGTCTTCATTTGCAAGCTTTACGCCGCTTGCAATGGGAACAGATCTTCCATGGAGCGTATGAAAGCCATAGGCATTCATAAAAATCGGCAAACGCCCGGCACAGCCTATTCCGCTTACAATACAAAGATTTTCATTTTTAAGCCCCAGGTTGTTGCAGGTCTGAACAATAGCGTGAATTATTCCAAAATAGCCGCAGCCGGGGCACCAGGTGGGAAGGTCAGGTGCTCTGTAATTTAAAAAACCGTCCGCATTAATTTCAGTAATTTTTTCATCAAGATAAAATCTTTTTGTTTTTTCCATTTTTATTCCTTATACGTTCTGGTGCGGAGCGTCGGCTGAAGCGATGGTTAAGGAACGAAAATTTTATAAGTTGAACGAAATAGCTTGTCTTTTGACCCATCT
>CAZNFB010000142.1:0-7114 GCA_964572105.1 uncultured Desulfobacteraceae bacterium | reverse complement strand
ATCTCCGTTCCTAATTAACAGGTTTAATCTTGACGCCTCAATCCGCAATCGATTCTCTGTAAAAAACAAGGGCAGTACGTGAAGGGAGATAAAGACTGATTCGGTCATGGTCATCATCTGCATGTTGAATGGTTAAATGGACTTGACCCTCACAAAGCCGGTTATGCCCACCGTATTTTGACTGGTCACTATCCATAATCATGGAATAACGGCCCTTTGGCAAAGCAAACTTATAATCAGTATAAGAGGCTGTGGGATGAAAGTTAAATACAAAAAGGAGCCTGTTTCTGAAAAACGCAATTATCTTGTCGGCGCAATGCTCGTATACAAAATCCGCCCATGGAGCATCGAATATGCGATATTGCCTGGCGGCTGCGATCATGTCACGGTCAAAGCTTGCTAAAAATCTGTATTTAAGATCAGGAGAATCAGCAAGATGCCACTGACGCCTGGCATAGTGGTATGACCAGTTATTCCCCTCACGGGGGAAATCTATCCATTCAGGGTGACCAAATTCATTCCCCATGAAATTCAGATACCCGTTTCCGGCTGTTGCAAGGGTAATCAGCCTGATAATTTTATGCAGAGCCATGCCTCTGTCAACATTGACAGATTCCGCACCAGCACCCATAAAATAATACATATCTGAACCTATCATCCTGAAAATAAGGGTCTTGTCACCCACAAGGGCCTGGTCATGGGATTCCACGTAACTGATGATTTTCTCATCTTTTCTCCGGTTGTTAAGCTCATGCCATATGTGATTTATTGGCCAGTCTTCATCACGCATTTCCTTAACAAGCTTCACCCAGTAATCAGGACCGCCCATGGCAAGTCTAAAATCGAATCCTGCACCGCCATGGGAAACAGATGCCGCAAGCCCCGGCATTCCGCTTATATCTTCTGCAATGGTAAGGGCATCAGGTTTAACTTCATGGATCACAATATTTGCAAGGGCAAGATATATAAGGGCGTCTTCATCCACACTCTGATTAAAATAATCATCATATGATGTAAAAGACGCCTCAAGACCGTGGTGAAGATAGAGCATACTGGTAACCCCATCAAAACGGAAACCGTCAAAGTTATATTCTTCAAGCCAGAACCTGCAATTTGATAATAAAAAATGAACAACACTATTTTTTGCGTAATCAAAACACCTTGAATCCCAGGCAGAATGAATACCTCTGGGGCCATCGTGGAAATACTGATACAATGTTCCATCAAAACAGCTTAAACCTTCCACCTGATTATTTACGGCATGGGAATGGACAATATCCATTATAACCGCAAGGCCGGCCTTGTGCGCCGCATCAACAAGCCCCTTTAATTCATCAGGGGTTCCGAACCTTCCGGATGCCGCAAAAAAATTTGATACATGGTATCCAAAGGAACCATAATAAGGATGCTCCTGAATGGCCATAAGCTGAAGCGTATTGTATCCGGCGTTAACAATCCTTGGAAGAATTTTTTCCTTAAACTCCACATATGAACCGACCTTTTCTTCCTCCTGGGCCATTCCAACATGTGCCTCATAAACAAAAGGAGGCTCACCGGAATTTTTAAAATTGGGTATTTCCCATTGAAAAGGCTGATCAGGCATCCAGACCTGGGCATTGAATATCAAAGTCTCAGAATCCTGAACAACGCGCCGTGCATAAGAGGGAATACGGTCACCCCCGCCTTTGTCCCAGTAAATCCGAAGACGGTAAAGATCTTTATGTTTAAATGCCTGGGCAGGGAGACTGATTTCCCATACGCCGTTATCACCTGTTCTTTTAAGTGAAAAATCTTTTTTTTCAACCCAGCCTGTTACTTCCCCGATAATATAAATTTTATCCGCATTGGGAGCCCATTCTCTAAAAATCCATTGATTATCTGTAAAATGGAGTCCGAAATATTCATATCCCAATGCAAAATCTTTAAGGGAAGCATCCTTGGGCAAAAGCTCCTTAAGCCTGTTTCGAAGGCGTAATATTCTCCGCTTCAAGTCTTCTTTATAAGGAGAAAGATAAGGATCATTTTCTAAAATTATCTTTAACAGATCAGAAAGAGAAAATTGTTTATCCGGCAATTGATGGTATTTATCCATAAATTCCATTGATTTTAATCCCTGGCAATGTCAACACATTTTAAGGCAGCATAAAAAAATATCACTCCGATTACCAAAAGGAGCAGATATGAAAAAAGGTCGGGTGGAGTACCAAAAGCGGTTTTCCTTATCACAGCTGCAGCATGGGTCAGGGGAAGAAGGCAAATAATTTTCTGAGCCCACACAGGGAGACGCTCCACCGGGAAAAAAGTTCCCCCTAAAAAAGCCATGGGTGTAATAATAAAATTGGTTAGCATGGCCTGATCCGCATGGGATTTAACCAGCATGGCCAGCCATACTGCAAGGGATGCAAACACAAAACTGTTAAGCCCTATGGCAAGCCAGAAAAGCAGATTGCCATAGTCAAGAAATACATTAAAACAAAGACCAATGACAAGGATCACTCCAACAGAGATAAAACCCCTTGTCATACCGGCCAGGACCTCCCCTGCCACATAGGCGGCGTTACTTATGGGGGCGGCTTGAAATTCTTCGAAAATATGCCAGTAAAACCGTGCCACATTAATATCGGTTGATATGGCAAATGCCTGGGTCATGCTGCTCATGGCCACCAGGCCGGGAATAAGAAATTCAATATAGGTATGCCCATCAAAGGTTGCGCCTTTTCCCATGGCATAACCAAAAGCAATCAAATAAAGAAACGGAGAGACCGACATGCTCAAAAGCTGCCGTTTAATTCTCCGTTTTAAAATCCACATTTCCCGCAGATAAACCGCTGTAAAACCGTTTAGCATTGTACCTTCTTTCCGGTGAGAGACAAAAATGAATCTTCCAGATTCACGCGGCGCAAAGTATAACTTTCCTGTTGTTCAGCAATAAAGGCATCTGCCTTAGATCTGGTATCAAAATAGACTGTCTCCATCTTATTTTCATACATCTGGTCTATGGCCCAGGTTCCTGTTTGATCCATCAATTTTTGAGGTGTATCAATGACCACAATCCTTCCTTCATCAAGAAAAGCGACCCTGTCAGCAAGGAATTCCGCTTCTTCAATATAATGGGTCGTCAAAAAAATAGTTGTTCCGGTATTTTGAATCTGCTTGATCAATGCCCAAATCCGTCTGCGGATTTTAGGATCAAGACCCACTGTTGGTTCATCAAGAAAAAGTATTCTTGGAGAATGGACAATGGCCCTTGCAATCATCAGGCGCCGCTTCATACCTCCTGAAAGCTGTTTTACCAGGCTGTTTTTTCGATCAGCAAGATCAACATAGGAGAGGATTTCATCTATTTTTTTTCTCCGTTTTGGATGGGGCATGTTAAAAAGTCTGCAGTGAATATCCATATTTTCATAAATAGAAAGCTCCTGGTCCAGATTAATCGACTGCATAACCAGACCAAATTCTTTTTTCGCCTTAAGAGTCTCCTTTTCAATATGAAATCCACCAAGCCAGGCATCCCCTGAGGTGCGCCGGGTGAGTCCTGTTAAAATTCTGATGGTGGTTGTTTTGCCGGCCCCGTTGGGACCAAGATATGCAAAGAGTTCACCTGGATGGACACTAAAGCTGATCTCTTTTAAGGCAAGGATATTTTTATATGATTTTTGCAGTTTTTCGATTTTTATCATTTTTTAATAGTATGGAATCCCCAAAGTTACAACGTCTTTTTATTGCACCCAAACATACTTTTCTCAATATTCGAAAAATTTATATAAATACGATCAGGTCGAATTCCAATCTCTGCTTCGATAAATTCACAAATAGATTTTGAATATTGGCCACATTTCTCAGATGGCAGCCCAACACTTTTTAATTGAATATAGCAAACAGGCTCTGTACTTTTATCAAGCATCATTTTTGTTTCAGAACAGATTGAAATCATAATCTTTTTTTCAGGTTTTCCCAGCAGGCGTGATGTGAATTCGGATATTTTATTTAAAAAATCCTTTGTTACGTCAAGTTTTTTGTTTGTTTCAATTTTAAAATATGGCATTTATCAACCTCCAAAATTCTCAATGGATTTGAAATATAAAATTAAACGCGGGTAAGAGGGCACTCTTAGCAGGAGACTACTCAGTAGTGTCCGATTAGAATCTTGCGTGAAGGGAGTTTAATTATTTTTGTGCGTATTTAATAAATTCCGTAGAATTTCTTAGCAATAACCAAACACAATTATATATAACACAAAACAATTGAAACATCCCGACTGGCTTTATATATTATATAAAAGTAAGAGGTGTCAAAAATAAAATAGGAGCTTTACCAAATTTTTAAAAAATGTTATCAGAAAGCTATATTTTATTATTGTTATGGTCAAATTTTTTCTTTTCAACTTTTTACAGGATCATCAAAAATATCTTTTATAAAAACATATAGGGTACAAGGTTATAGATTATGGTAAAAGCAGGATTTATTGGCTGGCGGGGCATGGTTGGTTCAGTGCTGATGGACAGAATGCGGGAGGAAAACGATTTTAAAAATTTTGAACCTGTTTTTTTCTCCACGTCCCAGGTGGGGGACAAAGGACCCGACCTGAACATGGATATCCCTCCGCTTCAGGATGCCTATGACATAAAAATGCTTTCTGACAATGATATTATTGTCACATGCCAGGGGAGCGGATACACAAAAAAAGTTTATCCCCGGCTTAGAGATTCAGGATGGAACGGATACTGGATTGATGCTGCATCTGCCCTTCGCATGGAAGATAACAGCATTATAGTATTGGATCCTGTGAATATGGATGTTATTAAAAATTCCCTTAAAGCCGGGAAAAAAGATTTCATCGGAGGTAACTGCACTGTGAGCCTTATGCTCATGGCAATGGGAGGACTTTTTAAGCAGGGACTGGTGGAATGGATGACATCAATGACATATCAGGCTGCTTCAGGCGCAGGTGCAAAAAATATGCGGGAACTTGTGGCGCAAATGGCAGCCATTGGCAGGGCATCAAAGGATCTTCTTGACAATCCTGCTTCGGCTGTACAGAAAATAGACAAAAAAGTTTTAAATACCATAAACAGTGATGATTTTCCCACTGAACATTTTGAGGTACCCCTGGCCGGAAGCGTTATCCCATGGATAGATACTCCCATGGAATCAGGACAAAGCCGTGAAGAATGGAAAGGATTTGCCGAAACCAACAAAATACTTCAAACCCAAACTCCAATTCCCATAGACGGCCTCTGTGTCCGTGTCGGCCTGATGCGCTGCCACAGTCAGGCGATGACCATTAAACTTTCAAAAGATCTGCCTGTTGATGAAATAGAAGGGATTATTGAATCGGCCAACAAATGGGTAAAAATTATTCCCAACACAAAAGAAGATACTGTCCGAGACCTTACACCGGCTGCAGTCACTGGAAAACTGGCCATTGCTGCCGGAAGAATCAGAAAATTAAATATCGGCCCTGGGCATATAACATTATTTACAGTTGGGGATCAGCTTCTTTGGGGAGCTGCAGAACCGATACGGAGGATGTTAAATATTCTCCTCGATCATATTTAAATTCTTGCAAAGGGAAAAAGGCCATGCTATAAGGTAGAAATTAGTCGGGGCGTGGCGCAGCCTGGCAGCGCGCCTGCTTTGGGAGCAGGAAGTCGGAGGTTCAAATCCTCTCGCCCCGACCAATGAAAACCGCAGGGCTCACCAGTGGAAAATGAGTGTTGTGATTAATCTATGTATCATCTTCAATATCCTGTATTATACCCCTTAATCTCCCTATCAAATGCCTCTTGAATTAATTACGAAAAGCAAAGTCAGGGGGTAAGTCTTTATTTATACTCCCTTGTTTATACTCCCTTGGGACATTCTGCCAGAGATAAAAACATTGCCCCGCAAATAAAAAAACAGGAGTCAAAACATGGCTGAAGATAAAATCGAAGAGACCCTTACGCTGGATAAGAGAACCATGGATGTTATAGTGGCTCATATTATTCCTACGTCCAAATACTTTGAAACCCGTTTTGACCACATGCAATATCAAATTGATGGGATAAAAGACGATCTCAAAGATTTCCGGGGCAATGTGGACGGTCGCTTTATCGAGCTGAAAACAGACATTGACAAACGTTTTGAAAAGGTGGATGATCGCTTTACCGAGTTAAAAACAGACATCGATAAACGTTTTGAAAAGGTGGATGATCGCTTTGTCGAGTTAAAAACAGACATCGATAAACGCTTTGGCCTGGTGGATAAACGCTTTGAACAGGTGGATAAACGCTTTGAGCAAATTATTGCAGCCATAGATCGCCTGGGTGATAAATTAGAAAACAGAGATGAAAAACAACGATCCTTTACACTCCGCATGTTTAGCATTGCTATTGCCATTTCGATCATAGGAGTATTAGGAGCTTTTATGAAATCACTCGGCATTATTTAATACATAGCCGAGTCCTGACACATAGGAACAATCTGTTCTCTCAGAAATCCCGATGCAAAATCAGCTACCCACCTGGTAATTTATTGACCAGTCAATTTTATACTGGCAAGATTCGTGTAAATTGGTCCCTCCGGTTTTAAATCACTCTGCATTAAAAATATTTTATCCACAATAAACGGTTTTGATTCAAACATATCAAAACACCTGAAAAAATCAGCACGGCTTGCAGGGTCTATACTACCCTTAACCCGCCCAACAGTTAAATGACTCTTAAACCTTCTATCCTTTGAAAAACCAACCTTTATCATATTTTTATCAATACTTTTTTGCAGTTTTATAAGCTCATCAATTTCACCTGCAATGCCTGCCCATATTACGCGGGGACGCCTCATATCAGGGAAAACACCTCCTCCTTTTACAAAAAGATGTATAGGAGAAAAACCTGTGACCCCATTTTTTATTACTTCATCAATTGCATTTATCTCACCAGCATTAATGTTCCCTAAAAATTTCAGCGTAAGGTGAATATTTTCAGGGATAACCCACTTAACCTGAAAAGCAGGTAGCTTAAAACCCTTTATTACCTTACCCATGGAAGAAATTATATTTTCGGGAAGCTTTATTGCAATAAAGGTACGTATAAGAGTATTCACCACAGACATGCCTCCGAACTTTGGTTAA
>CAZNFB010000141.1:0-7145 GCA_964572105.1 uncultured Desulfobacteraceae bacterium | reverse complement strand
TGCCTTACTTCTGAAATTTGTATTTTTTCTGGCAAAAACTCTAAAAAATAATCACGAACAATAGAAAACACGAGATACAATAACATTCAGATTTTCGTGTTTCCGTGATAATTTTTTTTTGGTTCCGGCTATGCAGGGTTCGAATTTTGGAGGTTGGTTTTATTTTCGGCCATTTTAAGATATAAGATATGAGATATAAGTTGTGAGTATTGAGAATAAAGAAGACAGTCTGTTTTTTCTCAATACTCAGTACTAAGTTGTCCAAGATAAAACCAACCTCGTTTTTATTCCAGGCCTTCCCCTAAAATAATAATTTTTCATTTGTAAAAAAAAATAAGGGAGTGTAATATGGCAAAGTTTTATGCTGAGTATCTGCTTGTCTGATTATAATTTTATCCACTATTTCTATTTCTAAAAAAAGGAAAGGGTTGCAATATGAATTCTTTTAAACCAGGTTTTCTTCCGTTATTAATCGGGAGCCTTCCAGTGGATGATCATGATAAAGCAATTGAAATGGTGCTAAAATATACTCCTGAAATTCCCCTGTGGGTTCAGCTCCCTGTTTTTAAGGAAGAGGGGATGATAGAACAGTTTATTCCAGGGCTGCCCGGTTTAACTGTTGAACAGGATAAATTTTATCTTGATACATCCGGTGAAAAATTTAATAAAGAGCTTTTGCAATTCTACGAAGATTACCTCTCTGTGGTTGATGGCCAGACAGAGTTACATAAATCCCCCTTTGTTCTTACCAGGGATACGGCCAGGGGTTTTTTTGTATTCACCGATAAAATCTCCAGGGTTTCAAATACTCCTGTCGCAGTAAAAGGACAAATAACAGGCCCCATAACCTTTTGTACCGCCGTGAAAGATCAGGACGGGAGGATGATTTTTTATAATGACCAGGCAAGGGACTGCGCTGTTAAACTTTTGGCCATGAAAGCAGCATGGCAGGTGCAGGTCCTTTCTGAATTAGGCCCTCGGCCGATTGTTTTTTTTGATGAGCCTGCTCTGGCAGGGTTTGGGTCATCTGCTTTTATAAGCATAACACGTGATGAAATATCAAATTGTCTTAAAGAGGTTATTGACGCAGTTCACGGGCAGGGAGGGCTGGCTGGAATACATGTCTGTGCAAACACTGACTGGTCGATTGTTTTAAAATCTCCAGCCGATATAGTCAGCTTTGATGCCTATGCTTTTTTTGATAAATTTTTGTTATATCCGGATGATGTAATAGATTTTTTTAAATCCGGTCGAATAGTCGCATGGGGTATTATCCCCACATTAAATCCTGAGGATATAGAAAAAGAGACGGCTGATTCCATTGTGGCAAATTTGGAGGCTAAAATTGATAAAATTGAAGATATGGGGATAGACAGAAAGATTATAGCTTCCCAGTCTCTGATAACTCCTAGCTGCGGCACAGGCTCTTTGAGCCTTGAGCATGCTGTCCGGGTTTTAAAATTAACAAGAGAAGTTTCAGATAGATTCATGAAAAAAAATGAGGTTTATTAGTTATGCCGGAGAATAACGACAGTAATTTTTCAGGGGCAACACGATATATTTTGGATGATGAACTTGCAAAGATAGTAAACATATCCATGGCACTGGAAATGCCTCTTTTACTAAAAGGGGAGCCGGGCACAGGGAAAACCATGCTTGCCCACGCCATAGCAGAAAATTTAAGAATGCCCCTTATTGTTCTTAATGTGAAATCGAGTATGAAGCTGGTTGAGGCCTTATATCAGTATGATACGCTGACACGCTTAAATGACAGCCGTTTTGGTGATTCCACCAGAAATGTGAGTAATATAGAAGAATATATTAAAATGGGTAAAATCGGCCAGGCATTTGTTGCTGAAAAAAGAACAATTCTGTTAATTGATGAAATCGATAAGGCAGAGACCGATTTTCAGGATGACATGCTGGATGTTTTGGATCAAATGGAGTTTGACATTATTGAAATTGATAAAACAGTTCCTACCAAAATCAGGCCTGTTATTATCATCACCTCCAATGCTAAAAAAGATTTATCAGATCCCTTTTTAGGAAGATGTAATTTTCACCATATTGCTTTCCCCGATCCCAAGATGATGCGTAAAATTATTAATGTACATTTCCCTGATATCGATACAAAACTTATGGATAATGCTGTTTCTGCATTTTACAGACTAAGGGAGATTGATGCCATTGAAAAGAAACCGGCAACAAGGGAATTAATAAACTGGGTTAGGGCGTTAAGGGCGGATCCTGATTTTAAACCAAAAGACCTGACTAAAGGGGATGTCCCCTACATGGGAATTTTGTTTAAAAAAAGTCAGGATTATGCAAGAGCAATAAATATTACAAGCCGCAGAAGACTTATTTAAAATGTTTATCAATTTTTTTTATAAATTAAAAAATGCTGATATACCTGTCAGCCCTACTTCATTTTTGGCCTTTCAAAAAGCATTGAGCCAGGGATATATAAATACTCTTGATGATTTATATACATGTTCACGAGCCATTCTTGTCAAAAGTGAGCGGTATTTTGACCTGTTTGACCAGATCTTTGCCCATCATTTTGAAGGGGCTGATATGCCGGATCTTGAGGGGGTCGAGCTTGAAGATATGGCCAGGGCGCTTCTTGATGAATGGCTTAAAAATCCAAAGCTTTTAGCACAGGCTCTTGGCATGGACGAGTCAGAAATAAACAAGCTTACGCCTGAAGAATTGCTCGAGTATTTTAAAGAGCGACTCAAAGAACAGACTGAGCGCCACGACGGAGGGAGTAAATGGATAGGAACTGGGGGTACGTCCCCTGTGGGGCATTCAGGCTATCATCCTGGCGGTATGCGTGTGGGGGGTGTTTCACGGAATAAATCTGCGGTAAAAGTTGCAATGGAAAGAAGGTATAAGGACTATTCCCTGCGTGGGCCATTAACCCATGCCATGGTGGGAGAAGCTTTAAAGCGGCTGCGGAATATGGTTCCAGCAGGTCCTAAGGATCAGGTTGATATTACTGAATCGATTTATCATACCATGAAAAATTGCGGTGAGATTGAAATTATCTTTAAACGGAGTTTAAGAGATCGTCTTAAGGTCTTGATTTTAATAGATAATGGCGGATGGTCCATGGATCCTTATATCTCTGTGATTCAAACTATTTTTAATTACGCTTCAGCTCAGTTCAAAGAACTTAAGACATACTTTTTCCACAACACCATTTACAGCAATATATGGGAAGATCCTTCACGGATACACAAGCCCCAGCGGGTTGATGAAATGGTCCGTTTTGATCCCCATACCAGGATTATTATTGTAGGAGACGCAAGCATGGCTCCATATGAACTGTCCGCCACGGATGGTTCAATTTATGTGCACCAGCGGAGCGGGAAACCGAGTATCGAACATTTGAAATTTATAGCAAAGGTATTCCCCCATGTTGCATGGCTTAATCCCATACCGCAAAATATGTGGGGTTATACCCATTCAATCTCTGTTATTAAAGAAATTTTTCCAATGTTCGAACTATCCATAGATGGTCTTGAAAAGACAATTGCCCATTTGATGTCTAAATAAAAATGCAACTTCCTACAAATACCTTGCAAAAAATGAACGTTAATGGTAATTTTTTTGGTTAAACATATAGAGATTTTTTTCTGGATAACTTATAGATGTTCATATAAATAAATTTGCGGTGTTATCGGTCGTTGGAGTATCATAATACGCCTTATCCCAAATTTTAAAAGAGGGTTATTGCCTGACAATCTATACCTGAACATCCATAAGTTTGTTTAAATGTTATTTTATAAAATTACAAAAAAATGAAACGTACATCTGAGTAAGTCAACAGGGCAGGGTGGTATTGAAAAAATATCCGGCTTTTGTGTAACCCTGGTTGAATTATTCAGATTATAAGCTGTGGCAGACTGGCGCATCAGCTAATATTTTAATTATCAAAGGAGGAATGTATAGATGGCTTATAATGCAGTAGAAATGGCTGACTGGCAGATTTCTGAAGAAGCAGAAAAAAATATGCCGACACCTGACGAATGGAGAGAAAAACTTGGAATTCAACCTGAAGAAGTACTTCCCATGGGAAGGCTGGCCAAGCTGGATTTTCTTAAAATAATAGAACGGCTTAAAGATAAACCCGATGGAAAATATATTGAAGTTACTGCAATCACACCTACTCCTTTGGGAGAAGGTAAAAGTACTACTTCAGTGGGTCTCATGGAAGGTCTTGGGATGCGCGGAAAAAATGTCGGGGGTGCTTTAAGGCAGCCTTCAGGCGGACCCACCATGAACGTCAAGGGGACAGCAGCAGGTGGAGGAAATTCACTTCTCATACCCATGACAGAGTTTTCTCTGGGCCTAACCGGTGATATCAACGATATCATGAATGCCCATAACCTTGCAATGGTTGCAATGACCGCCCGTATGCAGCATGAACGTAATTATAATGACGAGCAGCTTAAAAGACTCACAGGGATGAGACGTCTTGACATAGATCCCACCCGTGTAGAGCTTGGCTGGATCATCGATTTTTGCGCCCAGTCATTGAGAAATATTACAATAGGAATGGGTGGACGTTTTGATGGTTATACCATGCAGTCAAAATTTGGTATTGCAGTGGGATCTGAATGTATGGCTATTCTTGCCATTATCAAGGATCTTGCAGATTTAAGAAAACGTCTTGACGAAATTACCGTGGCATTCGATAAAAGCGGCAAACCTGTTACCACCGGAGATCTTGAGGTGGGTGGCGCAATGACTGCTTTTATGCGAAATACCATTAATCCGACACTCATGTCCACAGCCGAATATCAGCCATGTATGGTTCATGCAGGTCCATTTGCAAATATTGCTGTTGGTCAGTCATCCATTATTGCGGATCGTGTTGGTCTTAAAATGTTCGATTACCATGTAACAGAGAGCGGCTTTGCAGCTGATATCGGTTTTGAAAAATTCTGGAATGTAAAATGCCGTGCCAGCGGATTAAAACCTCACGTTTCTGTTTTAACTTCAACCATCCGCGCTCTTAAAATGCATGGTGGAGGACCTAAGGTTGTGGCTGGTAAAGCATTGGCCGATGAATATACACAAGAAAACATTGGTCTGCTGGAACAGGGATGTGAAAATATGGTGCACCATATTAATACCATCAGAAAAGCCGGTATTAATCCTGTTGTATGCATTAACCGTTTTTATACTGATACTGATGCTGAAGTAGCTGTTGTTAGAAAAGTTGCTGAAGCTGCCGGTGCCCGCTGCGCAGAATCTAGGCATTGGGAAAAAGGGGGCGAAGGCGCTCTGGAATTTGCAGACGCTGTTATTGACGCCTGTGAAGAAGAAAATGATTTTAAATATCTTTATCCTCTGGAAATGAAGTTGCGGGACAGAGTTCAAAAAATTGCAACTGAAGTCTATGGGGCAGATGGAGTGAGCTGGTCTCCCGAAGCAGAAGCCAAGGCTAAAATGCTTGAGGCCGATGATCAATATAATGATTATTCCACAATGATGGTTAAAACCCATCTCAGCCTGACCCATGATCCTGTAGTAAAGGGTGTACCCAAGGGCTGGACACTTCCCATTCGTGACATTCTTATCTATTCAGGCGCAAAATTCCTTTGTCCATGTGCAGGAACAATCAGCCTGATGCCTGGAACAGGCTCGAATCCTGCGTTCAGAAGAATTGATGTTGATACAAAAACAGGGAAAGTAAGCGGATTGTTTTAAACAGTACCTTACTGTGAATATTTTTTTAAAAAATAAAGGGCTCGGAGAAATTCGAGCCCTTTATTTTGTTAGGAGGTAGAGTCTACTCATGGATTTTGAATTTTCAGAAGAAGATATTGCTCTGTCGGAAATGGTCAGGAAATTTACTGAAAAGGAACTGGCCCCTCATTATTCAAAATGGGATGCTGAAGGGACCTTTCCCAGGCATTTAAATAAAATGATGGGGGAGCTGGGTCTCATAGGTATGACCATGTCACCGGAAAAAGGAGGTATGGGGGCATCCCATGTTTCCGAAGGGCTTGTAACCGAGGAGACCTCAAGGGGTGATTGCAGCTTAACAATGTCAACCTTTATTGTGGGGCATCTGGCTTCTGTATTGTATGAATATGGTAATGAAACCATTGTAAAAAAATTTGTTGAACCCTTTATAGCAGGGGATAGTCTCCCTGCATTCTGCCTTACGGAACCGGGTTCGGGGACTGATGCCGTGGCCATGAGGTCCACAGCCGTGAAAAAGGGGGCATCATATATCTTGAATGGAGAGAAATCCGGAATTACCTCTATGATGGATGCTGATGTTGCACTGGTTTTTGCAAAAACTGATCCTGCCCGGGGAGCTAAAGGCGTAAGCTGTTTTGTTGTGCCCACAGATCTGCCGGGAATTACCCGCCAGTCCTATGAAGATATGGGCTGCCGCGCCATAGCCCGGGGTTCGATATTTATGGATAATGTGGAAATCCCTGAAGAGTATTTAGTTGGTGAAGAGGGTGCCGGTTTTATCATGGGTATGGAGGGTTTTGATATCAGCCGGATTCTTTTGTCATTAGAGGCCATAGCCCCTGCAATGGTATCTGTGGAAGAGACAATAAAATATACAAAGGAAAGAAATGCTTTTGGAAGACCCATTGCCACTTTCGAGGGTGTTTCATTTCCCATTATTGAGCATCTTACCCTGCTGGAATCGGTGCGTCTTCTCTGTTACAAAGGATTATGGATGCGTGATAAGGGGATGAAAACAGCCATGATAGCCGCCATGATAAAAGGGATGGCTCCAAGAGTAGCAACAAACGCCATAAGGGACTGCCTGGTACTCCATGGCCATTATGGATATACCAAGGAGTTTCCTTTTGAACAGAGGCTGCGTGATGTTATGGCTATTGAAATAGCAGATGGAACTTCCCAGGTGTCAAAACTTGTGGTGCAGCGGGAAGTTTTCGGAAGAGAATATCTTGCATACAATTATCGTAATAAATAATGCTTAAACAAAAAACAACCTGTTTTGCGAAATCAGGCTCAACAGGTTGTTTTGCTGTGGATTTTCAGATCGTATATTTTTTATAGATCCGGTTAGAAAATTACAAGAAAGAAAATGCGGGAAGTTTAATTGTTTTTTCCGCTATTGCGAATAAATTTCTTGAATTTCTAAG
>CAZNFB010000140.1:0-7173 GCA_964572105.1 uncultured Desulfobacteraceae bacterium | reverse complement strand
ACTAAATCAGGCAAAAAAGATGAATCAGACAATAAATATCAGACAAAAAAAACCATCCTGGCTCAAGCGGCCTCTTCCCACAGACTCATCCTTTGAAAAAGTTCGTGCTCTCCTTGCCAGGGGTTCCCTGAAAACCGTATGCCAGTCCGCCCGGTGCCCCAATATCTGGGAATGCTTTTCAGAGATGACCGCGACATTTTTGATTATGGGGGATCGATGTACGCGAAACTGCCGCTTTTGTGCAATTCTGGAGGGCCCCATGGGTCCTCTCGACCCGGAAGAACCTTTACGCATTGCATTTGCCGTCCAGCAGATGGGATTGCAGCATGTGGTGATTACATCGGTGTGCAGGGACGATCTTCTGGATTACGGAGCTGACTGTTTTGTTCGGACAATTCAGAGTGTCCGTCTAAAAAATCCAAAAACAACCATAGAAGTCCTTGTCCCGGATTTTTGCGGTAACCGGCAATCGATTAAAGCCCTGATCGCCTCAGAACCGGATGTAATCGGCCATAATATTGAAACAGTACCCCGTTTGTATAAAAAAATCCGACCCCAGGCTCTATATGAACGTTCCCTTTCTTTGCTTTGCAAAGTATATGACTCCGGCACAGGTATTCCTCTGAAATCGGGCTTAATGCTGGGGCTTGGTGAAAAAAAAGAGGAGGTTTTACGCACACTGGAGGACTTATTGCGTACAGGATGCAGCATTTTAACCATGGGGCAATATTTGCAGCCCACAAAAAAGCATATCCCGGTGGAAGAGTTCATTCGACCGGAAGCCTTTGCCCAATGGGAAAAAAAAGCCATGGAAATGGGCTTTGCCAAAGTACTCTGCGGCCCCTTTGTAAGGAGTTCCTATAAAGCTGGAGCCTTGTTCACGAAGGTCGCCGCACCTCTTTATTCCTCAACCCAGTCATATCCTGCTTAAATTAAACCCTGTTAAATATTTACTATTGACTACAAAGCATAAATATCTTAAATTAAACATTTTATAATATATAGATTCTTAAAAAATTAATTTCATACGAATAATAAATAATCTAGAGTTTAAAATAAATTAGTCAAAAAAATATGCTACGTAAATTATTGAAACAGGAAAAAACAAATATTCTTAAACAGTGGACAGCGGCTTTAACCGAGACTTATGATATTGATGCGTCCAGTTTTATAAAAACACAAAAAGATCCCTTTGCAAATCCCGTGGGGAATGCCTTTGCTCAGAGTCTGGAAATTTTGTTCGACGAACTTACAGGAGAAATGAATTCTGAAAAAATAAAATCAGGAATCGATCCTTTAGTCAGAATAAGAGCTATTCAGGATTTTTCCCCATCCCAGGCCGTGGCTTTTGTTTTTAAATTAAAAGGAATTATCAGGAAAAAGTTTAAAAAAGAGCTGCAGAACTTCAGCTTTATTAATGAACTGTTTTTACTCGAAATGGATATAGACAAAATTGCCATGGCTGGATTTGATGTTTATATGAAGTGTCGGGAAACCCTTAATGAGTTAAGGGTAAATGAATTTAAAAATTTGACGTTCAAGGCCTTTGAGAGAGCAGGCCTGTTCGTAGATTCCAAAGAAATATAAAAACCGGGAAAAAAAGTATAATTGTAATATTATTAAATAGCGCTGAAGGAAAATTATAATTTTTTTGAGTTTAACACTAACGCTGAAAAACTTGGCAGCTTTCCTTCATGCATTAATTAATGCTCCGGCCGTTGGTAAGGGTGAATCAAACATATCTCATATTTTTAAAGGCTGTTCCCGGAGCCTTTGATATATGGACTCGGCTTAAGCTTCGTGGAAAAAATAATCCCCCCGTTTTTTTTCGATTTTTTCATTGTATCAGAAGTTACATAGTTAATATACGCTCCTGATCTGTTCTGCAATTCGAATTAAAATTTAGTGTAATATCGGGATATTATTTTTTCTGTGCTCATCGCAGGCCGAAAAATATTATGAACTAACCCCTAAAACAGGCTGCGGCTTTAAAAGAGAGGTAAAGGTAAATGAATTTTATGTACATGTTTCCCCTGCTGGCAGTTCTGGTTCTGATGCTGCTTGCGTATATAGGTGCCGGGGCATGTGGTCTCCAATCTTTTTTTGGAATAGTCATACCATATCTTGCCTTGTTGACCTTCCTGGTGGGATTTGCACGCAGGATAATGGGTTGGGCCAGCTCCCCTGTTCCATTTCGGATTCCCACTACATGCGGTCAAGAGAAATCACTCCCATGGATAAAAGCCAACAGGATCGACAACCCTGATACGCTCCTTGGAGTGATAGCAAGAGTCTTCCTTGAAGTAGTCTGCTTCCGGTCATTGTTCAGAAATACTAAAAATGAACTGCATGGCGGGAAAAAACTGATCCACTCCTGGGAAATATGGTTATGGGTTTTTGCACTGGCATTTCACTATTCCTTTCTTGTAGTAATCTTAAGACACCTCAGATTTTTTATTGAACCGGTTCCCTTTTGCGTAAAAGCCTTAGAGTTTTTCGACGGATTTTTAAAAATTGAATATGTTGATAATATACTCCAGATCGGTCTGCCGGGTATATATTTATCAGGTCTTGTTCTTTTAGGTGCTTTAATATTTTTACTGCTCAGAAGAATGATAATCCCCCAGGTAAAATATATCTCCCTTGCTGCCGATTTTTTTCCACTTTTTTTAATTATAGCAATCGCATGCACCGGAATATATATGCGCTATTTTTCAAAGGTTGATATTGTGGGAATCAAGGAGCTGACAATGGGGCTGGTCACTTTTCATCCGGCAATTCCGGAAGGAATGGGGGCTGTTTTTTTTGTTCATTTTTTTCTGGTCAGCGTTCTTTTGGCATACATCCCTTTTAGCAAGCTTATGCATATTGGTGGAGTATTTTTAAGTCCCACAAGGAATCTGGTGAATAACAGCAGGATAAAGCGTCATATAAATCCCTGGAATGATGAATTTAAAATGCCAAACCATACCTATGAAGAATATGAGGATGAATTCAGGGAAAAAATGGTGGAAGCTGGTCTCCCAGTAGATAAGGAGTTAAAATAATGGATGATCTTAAACCGGATGATTTTTTGGCAAAAATAGATCGTAAGCCGCCGAAAACAGGATGGATGGATACTCCTGTTGATATAAGGAAGGGGATGTACTGCTATGCTTCAAATCCCAAAAGCGTTGAGTATCTCAGCCTTCCCAATGCGCGAAAATGGAACCCCCTTGAGGAAGACTGGAAGCTGCCGGAAAACTGGCAGGAAATTATCCATAACGGCTTTAAAGAGAGGCTCGAACGATTCCGCAGTATTAAAATTTTTATGGATATTTGTGTACGGTGCGGTGCCTGTGCCGATAAATGTCATTTTTTTATCGGAACCGGTGACTCTAAAAATATGCCTGTGTTAAGAGCAGAGCTCCTCCGTTCGGTCTACAGGAATGATTTTACCACAGCAGGTAAGCTTTTGGGGAAATTTGCAGGGGCAAGAAAACTGACTTTAGATGTCTTAAAAGAGTGGTGGTATTATCTTTTTCAATGCACAGAGTGCAGGCGGTGTTCTGTATTTTGTCCCTATGGTATAGATACAGCCGAAATTACAATAATGGGAAGGGAACTCCTTAACCTTATAGGCCTTAATATTGACTGGATAGCCACCCCTGTTGCAAACTGTTTTCGAACAGGGAACCACCTTGGAATTCAGCCCCATGCATATAAAGATATGCTGGAATTTTTTGTGGAGGATATCGAAGAGATAACCGGACTGGATGTAACACCCCAGATGAATAAAAAGGGGGCGGATATCCTTTTTATTACCCCGTCAGGGGATGTATTTGCAGATCCGGGCACCTATACATGTATGGGATATATGATATTCTTTCATTATTTGAAGGAAAAATACGGGCTTGATGTTACCTGGAGTACATATGCCTCAGAAGGAGGAAATTTTGGTTTTTTTACCTCCCATGAAACCATGAAACGTTTGAATGCAAAAATGTATGCAGAAGCCAAACGATTGGGAGTAAAATGGATTATCGGTGGTGAATGCGGCCATATGTGGCGAGTCATCCATCAATATATGGACACTCTAAACGGCCCTGCGGATTTTCTTGAGACTCCTGTTTCTCCTATTACAGGGACAAGATTTGAAAATGCATCCGGGACTTCCATGATTCATATTGCCGAATTTACTGCAGATCTTATAAAACATGGAAAGCTTGAACTTGATCCGGGTAGAAATGATAATCAGATTGTTACCTATCATGACTCCTGTAACCCGGCCAGGGGTATGGGAATGCTTGAAGAACCACGATATGTATTAAAAAATGTCTGTAATAATTTTCATGAAATGCCCCCAAACACAATAAGAGAACAGACTTTCTGCTGCGGCAGCGGGTCCGGGTTAAATGCCGGAGAGAATATGGAACTTAGAATGGCCGGTGGGCTTCCCAGGGCAAATGCTGTTCGCCATGTACATGAAAAACATGGAGTTAATATGCTCTCCTGCGTATGCGCCATTGACAGGGCTGTCTTTCCTGCCCTCATGGAATACTGGGTTCCTGAAGTTGATGTATGCGGACTTCACGAACTGGTTGCAAATGCCCTGATTTTGCCGGGTGAAACAGAAAGAACAACGGATCTGCGCGGAGAACCTCTGCCAGGAATGGAGGATGGTGCTGATGAATGATAAAAAAATAATCGTCGCCGGATTGATAATATTTATACTAATTGTAATTTCTCCCTTTCTGTACAATTTGGGAAATTCTGCTCCGGCCCCTGAAATAGAGCTTTCTGCTGAGGCAAAAGCAGCGGGACAGTGTGTTGAATCTAAAGAATTTATGAAAAAAGAACATATGCAGGTTCTTGATATTTGGAGAAATTCTGTGGTGCGGGAAGGAAAAAGAATTTACACCAACAGCAGCGGAAAAGAGTATAACATGAGCCTTTCCACTGGTGAAGAGTCTTGCCTTGGGTGCCATTCTGACAAAACAAAATTTTGTGACAGGTGCCATGATTACGCTTCAGTATCGCCTTATTGCTGGGATTGCCATATAGATCCAAAGGAGAAGAATAATGGGAAATAACAGAAGAACCTTCTTAAAGGCGGCTGGAATTTCAGCACTGGGAATAGGCACTGCACCTGTTTTTAATCTATTTGCGTCATCAAAAGCAGAAGAGGTAAAGCTAAAACCTGGATTTTTGAATAAAGAGAGTGCTCTACCCGCCAAACACTGGGGTATGGTAATAGATACTCGCAAATTTAAAAGCAAAGAGGACATGGAGCCTGTAATTGAAGTATGCAACGCCATTCACAATATACCCCATCATGAAGAAAAAAATCATGAGATTAAATGGGTCTGGGGGGAAGAGTATGAGCATGCTTTTACTGATGCAGAGAATAAATATATAAATAAAAGGGTAAAACACCTTCCCTTTCTTGTATTGTGCAATCACTGCGAAAATCCTCCCTGTGTTCGCGCCTGTCCCACAAAAGCGACGTTTCAAAGGGAAGATGGTATTGTTTTGATGGATTTTCACAGGTGCATTGGATGCAGGTTCTGTATGGCGGCCTGCCCCTATGGATCCCGAAGTTTTAACTTCAGAGATCCCCGGCCTGCCATTGAACATCAAAACCCGAATTTTCCCACAAGGATGAAAGGTGTTGTGGAAAAATGTAATTTTTGTGCAGAAAGGCTTGCTGTGGGTAAATTGCCGGCATGTGTCGAGGCATCAAAAGGTGCCATAGCCTTTGGCGATCTTGATGATCCGAATTCAACTGTAAGAAAATTACTCGAATCTAATTATTCTGTCAGACGGAAGCCGACCCTTGGTACTGAACCGTCTGTATATTATATTATATAATTTTTCGCACTACTGAGGTTATTATGCTTGAAAATGCCCTTAAGGGAAACAAGAACTACTGGACATGGATAGTATTCTTGCTTGTTATTATAAGCATAGGTGCTTTATGCTATTTAAAGCAATTTACTTTTGGTCTTGGAATTACAGGGATGAGCAGGGATGTATCCTGGGGTTTTTATATTGCCCAGTTTACCTTTCTGGTTGGTGTTGCCGCGGGAGGAGTTATGCTGGTCCTTCCATATTATCTTCATGATTTTAAGGTTTTTGGAAAAATAACAATATTGGGAGAGTTTCTTGCCATTGCTGCGGTCTGCATGTGTCTTATGTTCATTCTTGCAGATTTAGGTCAGCCCATGAGAGGGTTGAATGTTATTCTCCATCCTACTCCCGGATCGATCCTCTTCTGGGATATGATCGTATTAAACGGATATCTTTTTTTAAATGTCATTGTCGGCTGGAATGTTCTTGAAGCAGAAAGAAATTCTGTTCCTGCTGCCAAATGGGTAAAACCTTTTATCTATATTTCCATACCATGGGCTTTTGGGATTCACACAGTAACTGCTTTTCTTTACTGTGGTCTGCCTGGAAGACATTTTTGGCTTACTGCAATTCTGGCACCAAGATTTCTTGCTTCCGCATTTGCAGCCGGGCCCGCCTTTTTAATTCTTTTATGCTTTATTTTAAAAAAAGTAACAGATTTTGATCCAGGGAAGGAAGCGATTCAAACCCTTGCAAAAATTGTTACATATGCAATTATAGCAAATGTTTTCTTTTTGATTTGTGAAGTTTTTGTAGCTTTTTACAGTAATATTCCAGGACACATTGTTCACTTAAAATACCTGTTTGCAGGAATTCATGGCCATGGCGCGCTGGTACCCTGGATGTGGGCATCCATAATCTTTATGCTTATATCAATAGTTCTTCTTGTAAATCCTGTTACCAGGTCAAACGAGACTACCCTTGGTATAGCATGTACAATTCTTTTCATAGGAACATGGATAGACAAAGGGCTCGGTATGATTTCAGGCGGTTTTGTTCCGTCACCTTTGCACCATGTAACTGAATATGTTCCCACCATCCCTGAGATTTTAATCTCCCTGGCTGTATGGGCAACCGGTTTTTTAATTATAACTGTTCTTTTTAAAATAGCTGTTAATGTTAAAGAAGAGGTTGCTGCCTAGAAAAATTAGATTTTTTTAGTTTTAAAATAAAAACCCCATGGACTATTATAATAGTCCATGGGGTTTTTTTGTATTTTTTATCAGTAATGTCCGGTTAGAATTTTGCGTGAGGGGAGTTTAATTGTTTTTGTAGCGTATTTAA
>CAZNFB010000139.1:0-7352 GCA_964572105.1 uncultured Desulfobacteraceae bacterium | reverse complement strand
CGAAACCCATGCCCTGACATTTCTTCCTTTGCATATCCCATCCTCCGCAGAGCAGCCAGAACAGTATTATTGCTCATGGGTCTTGTTGAAGTGCGAAGAGAAGGAAACACATACTGCCTTTCACCTGTTAATGGTTCAAGTTTTTTAAAAAAAACACCGTCAAAAAAGACGGGCTGTCAATAGATTTTATTGGAACTCAGCCGGAAATAAAAAACCCCGAAATCCTTGTCAGGACTCGGGGTTTAGGTTGTTATTGGATTCTCTTATATTATGTTTTGGTGGAGGCGGCGGGAGTCGAACCCGCGTCCGAAAATATTTCACAATGACGTCTACATGTTTATTCTGAAATTTAAATCTCGCTTTTCAGGTCTCCTTCAGAATGGATACTTAAAAAGCCAGTCTGTAAAGTGTTCGCCCGATTTAAAACAGACATTCAAATCAGACTATCCCACTAGTCGACGCCCTTATCAGGTTTGTGGGAGAAAACACTGACAGAACGGTAGCCGACCTAAGCGGCTACAGCGTAATTATAATCGTCTGCGATTATCTTTATTCCGTAGTTTTACAAGTTCCACGGAAACTCGACATGCGGTCTATTGCTCCAGTATCCCCGTCGAAGCCATTTCGCCCCCTTATTTTTTGTCTATTTTAAATTGATCGACAACTACAAATAAAAAAGTTGTTTTGAGTATAATTTATTAGTTTGAAATAGTCAACACTTCTATATATTGTCACATAATTATCCATTTTGAAAATTAGCATAGGGATAGAGATGTAATACTCCGCAGCCTATAACAGAGTGAAATTATTTAGGTGTTGTAATTTTTCATTGTTCTATCCAGATCCCGTTTTTCGTCTCGTTTTTTTATTGTTGCCCGTTTGTCATACTGCCTTTTCCCCTTTGCAAGTCCCAGGGTTACTTTAACCTTTCCATTTTTAAAATAGAGTCTTAGGGGGATCAGGGAAAATCCCATTTCATTGACCTTTCCATATAATTTTTTTATTTCATGTTTATGCAAAAGGAGTTTTCTTTGTCTTACAGGGTCATGGTTGTCATAGTACGCAAAGGGGTAATCACTTATGTGCATATGGTAGAGAAAAACTTCTCCGTTATGAATTTTTGCATAGGAATCTTTCAGGTTTGCCCTGCCGATCCTGATGGATTTGACTTCGGTCCCTTTTAGGGCAATTCCTGCTTCGTATGTATTTTCTATGAAGTAATTATGCCTGGCTTTTCTGTTTTCTGCTATGATTTTAATATGTTCTGATTTCATAAGTGTTTATTGTTATATATTTTCCAGTAGGTCACAAAAGAGTCTTACTCCAAAGCCTGTTCCCCCTGCTGTGGAGTACGCGGTCTCTTTTTTAGTATAAGCGGGGCCGGCAATATCTATATGCGCCCACTTTGTTTGTTCGACGAATTCAGATAAAAACAGGGCAGCGGTTATTGCTCCGCCCCAGCGGGAACTGCTCATGTTATGAATATCGGCGAATTCACTTTTCAGGAGTTCTTTATAATCTTCAGGCAGCGGAAGTCGCCAGCATCGTTCGTGGGTTTTTTCTCCTGATTTAATAATCGATTCAGCAAGTTTGTCGTCAGAAGAGAATATTCCTGCAATTTTTTCTCCCAATCCTATAACGCATGCTCCTGTAAGGGTTGCCATATCTATGAGTATATCCGGTTTGAATTGTTTAAGGCTGTAGGATATGGCATCTATCAATATGAGTCTTCCTTCCGCGTCGGTATTTCCTATTTCAACGGTTTTGCCATTATATGTCTTTATAATGTCACCCGGCCTGGAGGCATTTCCCGAGGGCATATTTTCCACCACAGGAATTACTCCAATAAGGTTTGTTTTTGATTTAAGTAATTTAAGTTTTGCGGTTGTTATAAGTGTTGCTGCGACCGCAGCGGCCCCTGACATATCCATTTTCATGTCAGCAAGGGAATCAGAGGGTTTTAAATTTATCCCTCCTGAATCAAAGGTGATTCCTTTCCCCACAAGAACCACAGTCTTATCAGCATTTTCATTTTTGTGTTGTAAAACAATCAATCTGGGGCTGCTGTTGCTTCCGGCGGCAACTGCGAGAATGGCTCCGAACTTTTCTTGTTTCAGCTCATTTTCATCCATGATTTTAATGGTAAGGTTTGTTTTTTTTGCCTCAGTTTCTATTGATTTTGTAAAGTTTTCCGGTCTTTTGTCGTTGGAAGGTGTGCTTATCCACTCCCTGGCAAGTATGGTTCCGCTGCAGATGGTCTCCACTCGTCCAGGGAGGCCGCTGTATTTTTTCCCGGTCTCCGGTGTTACAAGAACTTCTATTCTTTCCAGGGGGCTGTCTTTTTTTTCAGTTTTATATTTGTCGAAAATATGGTTGCCAAGGCAGGCTCCTTCCATAATAGATTCTAAAATTTTCTGGGTTTCCATTTCCCCGATTTTTTCAGCATTTGGGGGGACTATCAATATTTCAAGGAGGTTTTTTTTGATACATTCTTTTACAATTTTTCCGGCAAATGAACGTAATGTATCGGAATCGATCTGCTCAAACTTCCCTATGCCTGAAAAAATTACTCTACCCACTTTGATTCCAGGTAAATTGTATAGTATGGTTATTTCATCTTTTTTTCCATTAAATTCCTTGAGGCTTTTTGCCTGTTTCACCGCAGATGACAGGGCTTGGATGGTATGAATATTTTTATCTTCACAAACAGGAATAACAAGGGTTTCTGTTGTAAGTCTGTCAAAATCCACCGAATTGAACCGCAGCATGTTTATGTCTCCTTTTATGTGATGTTTATTTTACCCCAATAGAATAAACCATATTATCGAAAAATTATAAACCTAAATTATATAGTATTTTTCAGGTTTTCCCTCGGATTCTGGGAATTAACTATATGAAAAGGTAAAACTTATACCTTTCCGATAAATTCCGAAACTGTTTTTTGGGTATCTTCAGCTGTTTTTAATGCCTTGATGGAAAAGATCAGGGCAATGGATGAGAGTATGACTGTTGAAATTTTGAAAATGAGATTAAGTAAAGGTTTAAGAAGGGGGGTGGGGGGTATGTTTTTCCCAGGGACATTTTCGATATTATATGTTGATGGTTTTTTTAGTTCTTTTTTTTCTGCCATATTAATTGTAGCTTTATTCATTGTGTCTTTCGGTTTTTCTTCAGCTCCAGGATTTGTTAAGGACTTTGTTTCGGGATTTTCTTTTACTGTTGAGTTTTCTATTGAGTTCCCTATTGCCGGTGTTTTTTGTTTTTCTTCTGTTTGAAGTTTAATTTCAGGTTTCGGCCTGAAGGCTTCTGTATCCATTGGTTCCCCGAACTGATCTTTTGACAGTTCAAAAAGAGTCCCTTCTTTATATTTGTCCCATGGATTGGCAGCGTTTACAGCTTCTGGAAATAATATAAATATGGATAAAATAATAAGTGTAAAAAAATTGCCCGATTTGCTTTGTACTATGTGCATGTTTTCTCCATTTCTGTTTAATGTGATACCTGCTTTGACTTTTTGTATAAAAAATCAGTAGTGTCCGGTTAGAAAGTTGCAGAAAGAAAATCCGGGAAGTTTAATTGTTTTTTCCGCTATTGCAAATAAATTTCTTGAATTTCTAAGTTTGCTCCGCCAAAATTGCGAAACTCGCTCGTGCCTCGCTCAAACAATCGCAATTTTTTGGCTACGCTGCACTAAGAAATTCTACGAAATTTATTAAATACGCTACAAAAACAATTAAACTTCCCTCGCGCAAGATTCTAACCGGATACTACTGATAAAAAATATACTGTTGAAATTTTGTCAAGATATTTTTTTATTTGTTTTTAACCGGTACTCTTCTTTCATTTTTTAAATCCGTTTTTTGTTAAGCCGTTGTTGAAGAAGTTACAAGTTGTTGACTTGAGCCATATTTACGGTTATTTTGTCCACGTTTCCTGGAATTTGAAGGAAAATTATGGATTTTTTAAAATATTTTTGTAATTATTCAGTGTCACTGATTTCATAAACGCAACAGGTATGATCTGATTTAACCAATTGAAATTGTTTAAACGTATTAAAGAGCGTTAAGAAAGAACCCATCAGGGCTGAAGGTATTTGTATCGTTTTCCAGTATACAATTACGTAAGCTTATATTTATGACAGGTTCTTTCTTTACGACCTTTTAGACGTGAGTTTTTCATGGTTTAATCAGATTATACCTGTTGCTTACAAATTGGCTGAATAGTTACATATTTTTTTCAAAGGGTGTATTACGGGTATTAAAAAATTATGAATTTTTTTGACAGTCATGCTCATATTGATGATAAGATTTTTAACAAAGATATAAAAGAGGTAATAGCGCGTGCAGATGAGGCTGGCGTTGCATCTGTAATGATTGTGGGAACAGATGTGAAAAGTTCTGAAAGGGCTGTCTCTCTGGCGGAATCGGTTGATGATTATTATGCTTCAGTGGGGGTGCATCCCCATGATGCGAAAATGTGCAGTGAATCGGATATTGATTTTTTGCTGAATCTTGCAAAGTCCCCTTTTGTCCGTGCCTGGGGAGAAACAGGGCTTGATTTTAACAGGATGTTTTCTCCTGCAAAAGAACAGGAAAAATGGTTTATAAGACAGCTTGAGGCTGCGGATCAATCAAAGCTTCCTCTAATATTTCATGAAAGGGAGAGTAATGGACGGTTTCTGGAAATTTTAAAATCATCTTTTAACCGGGATTTGCAAGGTGTTGTTCATTGTTTCAGCGGAAACAAAGAAGAGTTGAAGGCATATCTGGATCTTGGATTGTTCATAGGAATTACCGGTATAATTACCATAAAAAAACGGGGGGAGTATTTACGGGAACTTGCGGGGTATATTCCGGTTGACCGTATTCTGGTTGAAACCGATGCTCCTTATTTGACTCCAGCTCCTGAAAAGAACAGGACAAGGCGTAATGAACCGGCATTTGTAAAGAGCGTTTTGCTTAAGGTTGCTGATGTAAGGGGTGATGATCCTGGTGAATTGTCTGAAATTGTCTGGGAAAATACCTGCAGGTTGTATCGAATTTAAGTATAATATCTTTGTTTGTGTGTAATGATTCCGCTAAGGAACGGAGATGAAATAAGTTGAAGAAATAGCGCAGGATTTTGGCCCATATACAAGGCGAATTAAAGGATGCATACTTATCATTCGGCCTTTGATGCAACGAAGTAGATGGGCCAAAAGACAAGCTATTTTGTTCAACTTATAAAATTTTCGTTCCTAAAAGGGTTATTGTGGATAGATATTGACTGTCCCGCCGCAGGTTTCATGCAATCTTTGGCGGGGCGTATTGATTGGTGTCTTGGGATTCTCTTGTTAAAAGCTTTGTTTTATCTTGTTTAACACGGTTTCAATAAGGGTCTGAATTTCGTTACATCTTTTTTCAGTCATGGCTTCAAAACGGAGCACAAGCGCAGGCTGGGTGTTTGATGCTCTGATAAGCCCCCATCCGTCGTCGAACAGGACTCTTACGCCATCAATATCTATTACGTCATAGCGGTCGCGGAAATATTCGGTAACTTTTTTTACGATATCAAATTTTATGTTGTCAGGAGAGTCGATTCGTATTTCAGGGGTTGAATATGTTTTAGGGATATCAAATAAAAGCTCTGACATTTTTTTGCCGGAATCTGCAAGTATTTCAAGGAGCCTGCATGATGCGTAAATCGCATCGTCAAAACCCAGGTACCGGTCTTCAAAAAACATGTGACCGCTCATTTCACCCGCAAGGGCAGCATTTTCTTCTTTCATCTTTTTTTTAATCAGGGAGTGTCCGGTTTTCCACATTATGGCTTCCCCCCCATGTTTTTTGATATCATCATACAGGGTTTTGGAACATTTGACTTCTGCTATGAATTTGGCCCCTGGTTTTCTGGATAGGATCTCCCTTGCAAAAAGGATCATTATTTTATCGCCGAACACCATCTCCCCGTTTTCGTCGATCACACCAATCCTGTCGCCGTCGCCATCAAATCCTATACCTATGTCGAGACCTTTTTTCAGGACCAGATCTTTTAAATCCGCCATATTTTTTGCAACAGTCGGGTCTGCTTCATGATTGGGGAAGGTTCCGTCCATGTCGCAGAAAATGTCATGGATCTCGCATCCGAGATTTTTAAGAATCGGTACGCTTATTACGCCTGCAGTGCCGTTTCCTGCATCAATCCCAACTTTGAGGGGTTTGGTGATGGATATATTCTTTTCGATAAAATTTTTATAGGAATCTACAATGTCTGCTTTTGCATAGTCCCCGTTTCCCGTTGTAAAGGCTTTATCAAGGATAAGATTTTTAATTTCCTGAATCTGTTTTCCATGAACAGATTCAGCACCCTTGCATATTTTAAATCCATTATACTCTTTAGGATTATGGCTGGCGGTTACCATTACGCCGCCATCCTGGTTTAAGTGATGGATGGAATAGTATAAAACAGGTGATGTCACGACTCCAATATCGGTTACATGGCATCCGGTTGCCATTAGGCCCTTAACAAGTTTTTCAGAATATTTGTCTGAGGTTGTTCTGCAATCCCTTCCCACGGCAATTTTCCGGCAGCCCTGTTTTTTAAGGTAGGTGCCAAATCCTTTCCCCAGAGAGATAACATCCTCGTCATTAATATCTTTACCGGCGATCCCTCTGATATCGTACTCTCTGAAAATTTCCGGGTTCATAGAATCTCCTTTTATGGTTAAATAGTTTTTCTTCACAAATGAGGATTATTTTTCAAGGTGCTTAAATCATTATTCCATAAAATAATGCTGTTGCTCCGGCAAACCAGCAATAAGGTGAAAAATAATGTAAACGTCCCTGTTTTACAAAATATAAAAGAAGCTTTAAAGAGCACACACCGACTATAAAAGAGATGAATATGCTTGCCAGTGTGATTTCTAATGGCAATGCAGGGGTAGCATAAAGGCTTTTGAGGTTTAAAATTTCAGCCCCTGCTATTGCCGGAACAGATAGGAGAAAAGAATATTTTGCTGCTGTTTTTCTGTTTAAACCTAAAAAAATGCCCGCTGCAATGGTGGAGCCTGATCTGGATATTCCCGGCAAAATGGCAATCCCCTGGATCAGGCCGATGAGCAGGGCACCTTTTATTGAGAAATTTTCAATGTTTTTATTATTGTTTTTGATATTCTTGGTTCCCCATAACAAAAACCCTGTGATAATGAGCATCATACCTGTAAGAATTATGGATGAGAACAATCTGTCCACAAGGTTATGAAAGCCCAATCCTATTATGCCGGTGGGGATGGAACCTATAATAATCAGAAAAGCCAGTTTTGCATCAGGGTCCTGATTTATTCGGGTCAGGCTGTGATTTCCCTGTATAAATGA
>CAZNFB010000138.1:0-7418 GCA_964572105.1 uncultured Desulfobacteraceae bacterium | reverse complement strand
CTTTTCCATCTCCCATAAAGGAACATTAAGGGGGCTCCATTACCAGATCAGCCATTCCCAGGCCAAGCTTGTTCAGGTTATCAAAGGGGCAGTTTTTGATGTGGCAATTGACCTGAGATCAGGCTCCCCTACATTCGGACAATGGACAGGAGTTGAGCTTTCTGATACAAATAACCGCCAGATGTTTATTCCGGAAGGCTTTGCCCATGGGTTTCAAGTGTTGACCGAAACAGCATACTTTCTTTATAAGTGCAGTGATTATTATTCAAAAGAAGATGAAGGTGGAATCATCTGGTCTGATCCTGAAATAAATATTAAATGGCCCGCCATCCAGCCTCTCCTGTCGGATAAAGATGCTGCATATCCATATTTAAAGGATATTTCCACTACTTTACTGCCGAAGATATCATGCATTTAAAACATGCAGACCTTGTTAAGGAACGAGGACGAAATAACTTGGTATTTTAAGCGTCGATCCATCCATCCTGCCTGACTGCGTTACAAAAGCGTAGCAATATCTTGATATTCCTACGCTTTCGCGCCTTGCCAGGCAGGCGCCTCAACACTTAAAATTGCGAACTTATTTCGTCCCCGTTCCTAAGTGTATGTCCAAAATTAGAACCAAACCCTATTTTTTTGTACTTCGCTTTAATTGATATTTTCTAACGGCTTTATTATGATCCCGGATATTTGTTGAAAATTTATGGGTCCTGTTTTTTTTTGAAACAAAGAAAAGAAAATCTGTCTCTGCAGGGTATAATGCTGCTTTTATCGATTCAATTCCGGGATTTGCTATGGGGCCCGGAGGAAGACCTTTTATCACATAAGTATTGTATGGTGTGGCTGTTCTCAGATTTTTTTTTGTAATATTCCCATCAAACTCTTCTATACCATAAATTACAGTTGGATCACTTTGAAGACGCATACCTTTTTTTAATCTGTTATGAAAAACAGAAGATATTACAGGGCGTTCAAAAGGAGCCCCTGTTTCTTTCTCAATAATCGATGCAATGGTAATAACCTGGTGAATGGACATATTCATATTTTTTGCCCGATTTCGCATCTCTGTGGTGATCTTTGACTGAAATCTTTTTAGCATTATGGAAATTATTTTTTCACATGGGGCTGTTTTGGCAAAAAAATAAGTATCAGGGAAAAGATACCCTTCAAAGGTTTCTGCAGTAATTTTCTTTTGCCGCACATAAGATGGATCTGTGGATAATTTAATAAATTTTTTTTGATCTACAAGACCTGACCCAGCTATTACAGATGCGATTTGTTTGAGATTATATCCCTCAGGTATGGTCACTTTATAAGAAGATACTTCCCCTTTTTTCATTATTTTGAGTATTTTTACAGGTGCCATTGATGGAGAAAATCTGTACTCCCCAGCTTTAATTTTTTTATCATATTTTTTTAGTCTGGCAAGGATTTTAAACTTTACCGGCTGATTTATTATTCCTCCATCAAGAAGTTTGCCCAAAACAGTACTGAAATTTTCCCCTTTAAGTATGGTTATATCTTTTAATCTTTGATCAGTGTTAAGTGGTGTTAATCCATAATTATGAATGTCCCATAAAAAATATGATAAAACCGAAACCAAGCCCATTGCTGATATTGATATTAAAATTATTATTTTTTTCATAATTTAATCAGATTATACCTGTTGCCGCGCATATTAGCCGGATAGTTAAATTTTTATTAAGGTGTCAGGTGGATTTATAAATCTCCTTGATTTTATCATATCAATGCTTATCTTTTTTTAACATAAAAAAAACAAATAAATCATATTCTTTTGGAGAAAACGGGTAAATGGCTGCAAAACGGAAAATTATTGAATCTTACAGTGGTTTTGAACAGGGCCCCATACGGCCCCCCAGCGAAGCAAACAGTCTTCTTATACGGATCACAAGAAATTGTCCCTGGAATCGATGTAAATTTTGCCGGGCATACAGAGAAAAAAAATTTTCTATTCGTCCCCTGGATCATGTTATAAGGGACATTGATTCTGTTGCCGCCCATGTGGAAACTCTGCGTGGTATTGCTTTACAATACGGTCGATTAACTCAGGAACAGGTCAATACGGCTTTTAAAAATATCGGCAATGACCAATTGGAACCTTATTATGCAGCGGTTAACTGGTTTGCAGGGGGGATGGAATCAATCTTTCTGCAGGACGGCAACAGTCTGGTGAGAAAGCCTGAAGAGCTCATTGCGATATTAAACCATCTTAAATCATCCTTTCCATGGATACAGCGGATAACATCTTATGCCCGGTCCCATACTGTGGCAAAAATTAAACCAGATATTCTTGAATCAATGGGCAAGGCAGGGTTAAACCGAATTCATGTTGGCCTTGAATCAGGTTCTGATGAAGTTTTACGCAATGTTAATAAAGGGGTTACAAAAGAGCTTCATATAAAGGCAGGATTAAATATTAAAAAAGCAGGAATAGAACTGTCTGAGTATGTAATGCCAGGTCTTGGGGGAATAAAATTATCAGAAGTTCATGCAAGAGAAACCGCAGATGCGTTAAACTCAATTAATCCGGATTTCATTAGAATCAGAACACTTGCGGTTCCAAACGGGATTGAACTTTTTGATGATTATAAGGCTGGTATTTTTGAAAAATGTACAGATGTTATGATGGCCAAAGAGACTCTATTTTTTATTGAATCCCTTAAAGATATAACAAGTGTAATAAAAAGCGATCATATATTAAATTTATTCGGGGATCTGGAGGGGACTCTTCCCCATGACAAAGAGCGGATGGTAAACATGCTCCAATCATTTATTGATATGGATCCCCGGCAGCAATGTGTATATCAGGTGGGGAGACGGCTGGGACATTTTTATGGTTTGCAGGATATGAATGATCATTACAAATTGAAAAAAACAGAAACGGTGTGTGACGAAAATGGGATAACCCCTGATAATGTTGAACAGGTGATAGAAGATATGATCAACAGGTTTATATAACACCCCAAGGGAACTGCTTTTTTTGTCGATAATTTAGCGCTATTTTCTTTCAGAAATTATAAATTTTTTTCAAGTCCAAGGAATAAAAAAAATATTTGAGGATTAAATTTTTTTGCTGACGCAGAAATGTGGGAAGCTAATTTTTGAACCTTAAGGAACGAAAATTTTATAAGTTGAACGAAATAGCTTGTCTTTTGGCCCATCTACTTCGTTGCATCAAACTTTAATGAGCCTTGCAGATGAACCAAAATCCTGTGCTATTTCTGCTCAACTTATTTCATTTCCGTTCCTAACCTGCCAAAAAATTAAAATACCAGTTTATAATTGATGTGCCGAAAAATATATACAAAACAGCTCCAGCAGATAAAAAAGGTCCAAATGGTACGGCGAGGTTCATCCCTTTTTTTGTCCGCAGCATTAGGGCTATGCCGATTGTGCTGCCCAGGGCAGATGAAACGAATATGGTAAATAATACTCCTTGCCATCCGATGAGTGCCCCTATCATCGCAAGAAGTTTTATGTCACCACCGCCCATACCATCTTTTTTTGTAAGAAAATTATAAGTTATTGCAACCGTGAACAAAGAGCCACCCCCTGTTAATATACCCAGTAGAGAATCTATCAAGGATATTGATGGTATGCCAAGGGACAAAAAAAGAAAAAGAGGTATGCCGGGAAGAGTAATAATATCAGGTATGATTTTGTGATCCAAATCAATAAAAGTAACAATAATCAGGAGTGCAATAAACGTAAAATAGATCAATCCTTCAAAGCATGGCCCGAATTTCATGCAAACGAATAGAGCCATGACAGCACTTAGCAATTCAACAATGGGATAACGTAAAGGTATAACAGTATTGCAATGTCGGCATCGTCCCCTGAGCCATATGTAACTTAAAACAGGGATGTTGTCATAAAAATGTATGGTCTCTTTGCAAAAAGGGCATATTGATCGTCTGGGATTTGTAATTGACTTTGAAGCAGGAAGCCGATAAATACAAACATTTAAAAAGCTTCCAATACATATCCCAAAGGAGAAAAATAGTATTTCTGCAAAATAGTAATTCATTTTTTTATATTACCGTACAATTGAACAATTTTTCAAAAACTCAATTATATCTGTAGATGCTTAAAGAATAAATTTCACAGGGTCGGAGGGAGGCATAGTGTATAATACGCAGGCCACCGATAAAGGAGTAAAATTATTTATATGACCATCTATATATTGATTTATATGAAATTTTGCAAGGTTAGTTAATAATTTTTTTTTATAAGAGAAGAATAGGTTCAAATGACAGGAGTAATAATGGCACACACTGACATGGATGAATTGTTAGACATTATAGGGGAAGAAGACAATATTGATGATTTGCCGGTCATTCTTCCATTACTGCCGGTCCGGGACGTTGTGGTTTTCACAGATATGCTGCTGCCCCTCGTTATTGGCCGTGATAAATCCATGCGTGCTGTGGACGAGGCTGTGGCAAAAAAAGGGTATTTGTTACTGACTGCCCAGAGGAATAAGATCGTTGAGGAACCAAACTCGGATGAGCTTTATACCATGGGTACCGTGGGAAAAATTTTGCGTGTCCTGAAAATGCCTGACGGACGGTTAAGAGTACTTGTCCAGGGTGTGGCCAAGGCAAAAATTATCAAATATGTTTTGAAAAAAACTCTGTTCCGGGTAAAAGTGGAAATCATTGAAGAACAACATGTGGATGATATTACCATGGAAATTGAGGCTTTAATGAGGAATGTCCGGGAACATTCAGCCAGAATTCTATCAATCCGTGGGGATTTAACAAATGATGTAGGAGCAATCTTAGAAACCATTGAAGGCCCAGGCAAACTTGCCAATCTTGTGGCTTCCAATTTAAGAATAAAAATCGAAGAAGCACAAACATTACTTGAAGATTTGGACCCTGTGAATCGTTTAAAGACTGTTAACGGATTTCTTTCCCATGAATTTGAATTGTCAACCATGCAGGCTAAAATACAGTCTGAGGTAAATAATGAAATTTCAAAAAATCAAAAAAACTATTTTTTACGGGAACAGCTCAGGGCAATCAACAAGGAATTGGGAGATGATGATGAAAAGGCCAAGGAGATAAGTGAATACAAAAAGAACATCAAAGATGCTAAAATGTCCAAGGAGGCTAATAAGGAGGCTCTAAAGCAATTAAAACGCTTTGAGCAGATGTACCCGGACTCTGCGGAATCTTCAGTTGTACGAACATATCTGGATTGGCTTGTTGATATGCCATGGAGCAAATCGACCTCTGATGAGATAAATATAAAAAAAGCAAAACAGGTTTTAAATAAAAATCATTACGGGCTGGACAAAATAAAAGACCGGATACTCGAATATTTAAGTGTTCGGAAACTAAAAGCAAAAATCAAGGGACCAATCATCTGTTTTGTTGGGCCTCCAGGGGTTGGCAAGACTTCTTTAGGTAAGGCGATTGCCGATGCCATGGGTAGAAAATTTGTAAGAATCTCCCTGGGAGGGATACGGGATGAAGCCGAAATCAGGGGGCACAGACGTACATATATCGGGGCACTGCCGGGTCGTATTCTCCAGGGCTTGAAACAGGCCAAAACAAATAATCCTGTCTTTATGCTAGATGAAATAGACAAACTAGGTTCCGACTTCAGAGGTGATCCTTCTTCGGCTCTTTTGGAGGCCCTTGACCCTGAGCAGAATTTTGCATTCAGCGATCACTATTTAAATCTGACTTTTGATCTTTCAAATGTTATGTTTATACTCACAGCCAACTTAACAGACACCATACCTTCAGCCCTCCTTGACAGGATGGAGGTAATATCACTTTCCGGCTATTCTGAAGAGGAGAAAACATCCATTGCCAGGAAATTTCTCATGCCCCGGCAAGTTGAAGAGAACGGTTTAGAGCAAAAAGATGTTTCATTGACCTCCCCAGCACTTCTTCAGGTGATACGGGAGCATACTCTTGAAGCCGGCCTGAGAAATCTTGAGCGGGAACTTGGTACAATTTGTCGTAAAATTGCACGCAAAATCGCAGAGGGAGACGAGGGAACATTTACTGTTACCAAGAATAATCTGCAGGATTATTTGGGTGTTAGAAAATATTATCCCGAAATGGAGCTTAAAACAAGTCAGGTTGGCATGGCAACCGGCCTTGCATGGACCCAGGCCGGTGGTGAAGTTTTATATATTGAGACATCTCTTTTGCCGGGGAAAGGTGAGCTGATTCTCACGGGTCAATTAGGAGACGTAATGCAGGAATCTGCCCGAACCGCTTTGAGCTTTACAAGGGCAAACATTGGTTCCCATGGAATTGAGGAAAATTTTCTTGAAACCATGGATGTCCATATTCATGTTCCGGCCGGTGCCATACCAAAAGACGGACCCTCTGCAGGAATAGTTATGGCAACAGCCCTTATCTCTGCAATAACAGGGCAGCCTGTCAGCAAAGATGTGGCAATGACCGGAGAAATTACCCTGCGGGGTAGTGTCCTTCCCATTGGCGGACTCAAGGAAAAAGCTCTTGGTGCTCTGAGGGCGGGGATACACACCATTGTTTTACCGGAGAAAAATGAAAAAGATCTCATGGAAATTCCAAAAAATATTAAAGATAAAATAAAGTTTATCCCTGTGAAAGATATGAACCAGGTACTTAAGATAGCCATAGAAAAAAAATGAAAATGAAAATACTCGCAGTCGATACATCAACAAAAACATGCAGCGTTGCTGTTGTTGATAATTTTTCATTACTTGCTGAAGAAACGTTGGTAAGTGATCAAACCCATTCCAGGCATTTAATGGGAATGATTAATAATGTAGTGACATTATCAGGCTGTAAATTTTCTGATATTGATGGTTTTGCTGTAACAAAGGGACCTGGAACTTTTACGGGTCTTCGGATAGGAATAAGCACGGTAAAAGGGCTTGCTTCTGCCTTGGATAAGCCGGTTATCGGTATTTCCGGTCTTAATGCCCTTGCCATGCAAACGGCAACTTCATCTCTTATTTGCGCCATGCTTGATGCGCGCAGGATGGAGGTTTACTCCGGGTTTTATAGATATGCTGCTTCCGATGGGAAAAAAAGGTTGTTAAAAAATGAGGTATGTGAAACAGTACTACCTGTGGAGCAGGCACTTTCCGGAATTTCTGAAGACTGTACTTTCATAGGGGATGGTGCGGTTACTTACCAGGAGACAATTATTAAAATTCTCGGTGCCCGTGCTATTTTTTCACCTCGATGCTTAAATACTCTTTTCGCCTCAACAGTGGCATATGCGGCTCTTGAAAAAATTCAGGAAAAAGGGTTTGATACTATTGAAGCCCTTGTCCCCTGTTATATACGTAAACCTGATGCAAAGATTCCGAAAAACATGCCGCAGAAATTGCTAAGGAACGGAGATGAAATAAGTTGAGCAGAAATAGCGCAGGATTTTGA
>CAZNFB010000137.1:0-7420 GCA_964572105.1 uncultured Desulfobacteraceae bacterium | reverse complement strand
ATCTATATATCTATTAATTGTTCAGCGGGGTCTTAAATTCATCTAATGCTGTTTTAATTGATATGGCAAACCCAAGCCCTTCATAATTTTTTGTAAGTTTTTTAAAGGTATTGATTCCAATAACTATTCCATTTTTCGTAACAAGGGGCCCGCCACTGTTGCCTGGATATATTTTTGCGTCGGTTTTAATAAAATTATTTTCAAAACCGGATATAATCCCCTTTGCAACCGAGTTTCTAAGTCTTATGGGATTACCAATGGCATATACAGATTTTCCTGGGGGAAATTGAAAGGGATTTGCTGATTTTAAAAATGGTGTTTTATACCCATCTATTTTAAGGAGAGCAAGATCATGTTTTTTGCTTATTAATACCAGAGCAGCATCTATTTCTGTATTATCTGCAAGAAAAATTTTAAAGGTTCTGGATAAATCGGAAATTGTTTTCTTATATTTGTAATCATCTATTATTTTGTTTGTTTTTTTTTTCCATTGCCTGAATTTTTTTTTACGAATTTTAAAGTCTTTTTCCCACGCTTTATACCGTTTTAAATTATTCTCATATTGCTGCTCATTAATTCTTTTTATAGATGAAGAGGATTGTTTTTCAAGAATCTGTTTGAATTGATTTAAGTTTTCTTTTGCTGCCTTTAAGTCTGCTCTTTCTTTTTTTATTTTTTTCCCAATTTCTTTAACCTTTGCATTTGTAATTTCTATATTTTTTTCGTTTTTTTTAAATTGACCTGCATCTCCTTTTACAACATGTTTGTTGGTTAAAATAAAGCCATCATCTGTTATGAAAAATCCTGTGCCGTGACCCAGTGAAGTTTTTATGGCAACGGTGGCGCATATTGCTCTTTCTATTTTGGTTCTCTGGGGAAGTTTTTCAGATAATAATTTATGGATGTCCTTATCTATTTCTTTTTTCTCTATTATTCCATCAAGGGATTCCCCTCCTTGATGCAACTCATGGGGAGTATCCGTAAAATGCCAGACTCCATTTTCATCTTTGTATTTATATATTTCTGCAGCAGAATAATCAGCGCATATACTAAAAAATATAAGAGCAAGAAGAATAAATTTGAATTTGTAAAGCATTTTATTTTCCTGCTCCTTTTGTAAAAACTAAAAAAGTGTAAAGTGAACAATTACCCGATTATTAAGGTATAAGGAGTTGAGTTAATTCTCTGATATCCTGAATATTTTCCAGATCATCCATAATTGCTATTATCCGATTTGATTTATTATCGGGTATAACAAGTCTGGCACAGTCCCTGAATTTGGTTGTTAATTCCTCCGTGCTAAGGGGAGCGTTCGGGTTTCCCTTTGCAGTATCAACCTGGGTGGATAATTCTGTTCCATTATTAAGTTTTATTGTCACTGCAACCAATGTATCAGCTTTATTCTCACTTGATGGTCTTGTTTCTATTTTTACTTTTTTAACGGTCTGAACTGTTATTGGATCAGTCGCTTTTTCATCTGTGAATTGTTCCAGTCCTGCTTTTCTGTCAATAAGAGCTATGGCCATACAATACTCCATGCTGAATTTTCCCTCAAGTCCGCTTTTGGGATTAGAATGGATTAAAACCCTGGGGAGTAAATCACTGCAACCTACTTTTATTTGCTGAACATCGTCCGGTTTTATATTATTTGTTTTGACCAGGTCGAGGATACCATCCAATGCTGTATGGGTACCACCACAGGAAGGATAGGGTTTTATACTTATGCCGGGCTCCAAAACAGCATAGGGATCTCCCAAATTATCGGTTAATGCTTCTATATTATATTTTTCTTTTCCACAAAAAAGGTTACAAAAACCATATTCTGCTTCGAAAATATTTTTATCGGCAGTAAAACCCTTTGCTGCTAATAATGCTGCTGTTACACCATTTTTGGCTGAAAGACCGGCATGGAGCGGTTTAGTCATTGTTCCAAAATTTTGCCTTAAGCCTCCTGCTTCAGATGCAGCAATACCCAATGCAATCCTTGTTGTTTCCACATCCAGTTCAAGTATCACCGCCGCTGCTGCGACTGCCCCCATTGTACCCAATGTGCATGTGGCATGCCACCCCAATTCATAATGTCTGAGGTTAAGCGCAGCCCCCAGCTTAAATTCCACCTCATATCCTTTGATGTATGCTTCAATGGCCTTTTTCCCTGAAATACCACGTTCTTCACCAAGGGCAAGAATTACAGGAACAAGGGAAACACTTGGATGCCCGCATAGTACAAGATTATAATCGTCATAATCAAGGGCATGGGCCATGGTTCCATTTGCAAGGGCAGCGTCAGCAGGTGAAGTTTTAAAACCGGCACCAATTACCGTTGCTCTGGGAGATGACCCTGATTCCTTTACAAAATCTGTTATTATTTTTCCCATTTCATGAGTATAACCGGCCAATGTAGTCCCTATACAATCCAGGAAAACTCTTTTAACCACCTCATTCTCTTTAGCAGGGGTGGTGTCGAAATCAGTTTCTGCAATAAAAGAAGCTATTTTTTCTGTGGTAGTCATGCTGTTTTTCTCCTTATTTGAAAGATATAAGATATGGAACTTGTAATTGCATGGGTAAATAATTTTTTATCTGTATATAGTATTTGAACGAAAAAAAGAGTTTTTATGCGGTAACTTTTTGGTTGATATGTGTAGCATAGCCATAGACCGTTACATACATAATTGCAGCAATAGAAAGCTATAATAAAATTTAAAAAGCTCTGGAACTTGCTACGCTCAAACAGCCAGAGCTTTTTAAATTTTATTATAGTTCAGTTATAGCATCTGTCCATATGAACTTTATTATCTGATTTTATCTGCGGTTGAATACATAATTAGGGTTTATCTCCTTTAAATATTTTTTGATCCCTATAATAAGACCATCGCAAATATAATCCTGATATTTAGAATTTGTCAGTCTTTTACATTCCTTTGGATTACTTATAAATGAGGTTTCAAATAATATGGAAGGCATCTGGGCGCCCAAAAGAACATAAAAAGGGGCCTGTTTAACCCCTTTATTTTTTATCATGGAATACCTTGTTTTCATTTTTTTACATACATATTTTTGGATATTGGCGGCCAGTCTTCCTGATTCATTAATTTTGGCATTCTGCATAAGGTCGTTTAATATGCCGTGTAAATCGCTGATATTTTTCACTGATGTTTCATTCTCCCTCGCCGCCACCAGAATAGCTTCATCATCTGTGGCCAAATTGAGAAAATAGGTTTCAATACCGTATGCTCTTTTATTTTTGGCAGCATTGGTGTGAATTGAAATAAAAAGATCAGCATTTTTTGTATTTGCTATGGCTGTACGTTCTTCAAGGGTGAGATATTTGTCAGTGGTTCGTGTGAGTATTGCTTCACAGTGGAGCTGCGCCTTGATTTTTTTTGCAAGTTTTTTTGCAAGACTAAGGGTAATATGTTTTTCATGAACCCCTTTTAAATATCCTGGAGCTCCGAAATCACGACCCCCATGCCCCGGATCAATAACAATTCGTTTGACGCCAAGGGCAAATTGTTTAACAAGGGCACTCTCTTTGAGGTTTGAATTTTTTTTAGCTATTACAGGAGCAGATGTTTTTCCATTTTTCCCCAATACATCTATGACAAGCCTGAAGGGATTTTTTAAGGAAAACACCTTATATGATTTTAAAGACTTTATGTCCATTACTATCCTGACAGAATCAGGTTTATACTGTCCAGCCCTGACATTAATGAGGAGATTATCATTAACCTGGAGGAACTTTTCCACATTTTTGGAAAGGATAGTCTTACTCAAATCGATGTATAAACGTTTCGGCTTATTTATTGAGGGGTCCTGTTTTAAAAGATGATCCACATAATCTATCTCTTTGTTTCCGTTTATAACGACGCGTGTATAGTTCGGATTAGACCAGAACCGTAAGCCTGTAACAGTACTCAGTCTCCCTGATGGTTTTTGTGCAGTCTTGTTTGGTGATTTTATTCTGGCGGATGATTTTCTTTTAGTTTTTGGAGGTTTTTTTTTAGACAATAAAATCTTTTTATATTTTTTTTTTATCCCCTTTTTTTTTACCGATTTTTTTAATGCAAGTAATTTTATTTTTGCTTTTTTTTTATAACTGCTCTTTGGAAATTTCTTTACAATCTGTTCAAATATTCTTATCCCTTTTTTTTTATCCGCTAACAACTTTGAATGTTTGTAAAGTTCAAGATAAAGGTTTCCTGACATATACAGGCCTGCTGCTGCCCAGGGGCCTGAAGGATCATGCCTGTAAACAGCCTTAAATCTGTTGATACAGGCTAACCAGTTGTCTTTATAGCGTTTCTTTTGAGGGTCATGGCGAAGTTTTTTATAGCTTATTTCTGCTTTTAAATATTTATCCTTTGCACTGATTCCCCATGCAGGAGGAGATATTAACAAAAACAAAAAGCAAAATGTGATAAATAATAAAATTTTTTTTTTGATTAGCATAACTGTTTTAACTGCATTTTTTAAACAAGCATAGCTGCTCATGTCCATTGTCTGCAGCAGCTTTGGATTTTGTTGAAGCGGATGACCCTTTTTTCAGACGCTGTTTTTTTTCAATACCGGCAAGTATACTTTTGGATCGTTTTATAACTTTATCAGGAATTCCTGCAAGGCCGGCAACCTGAATTCCATAACTTTTGTTGGTTCCCCCCTTAACCAGCTTCCTTAAAAATATAATCTCATTCTTTTCTTCCTTTACAGCTATATTAAAATTTTTTATTCTCGGTTTTATTAATTCAAGTTCTGTTAGTTCATGGTAATGGGTGGCAAAAAGGGTCTTAACCCCGTTTTTTTTCAGATCGTGGAGGTATTCTGCAACAGCCCAGGCAATACTCAGGCCGTCAAAGGTGCTTGTTCCCCTCCCTATTTCATCAAGGATAATAAGGCTTTTAGGTGTTGCGTTTTTTAGTATTGCCGCTGTTTCCGTCATCTCCACCATAAATGTGCTCTGTCCGGCAGATAAATTATCCAATGCTCCCACACGGGTAAATATTTTGTCTGTTATGCAGATGGATGCATATTTTGCAGGGATAAAAGAACCAATCTGTGCCATTATTACAAGAATTGCTGTTTGCCGCAGTACAGTCGATTTGCCGGCCATGTTAGGACCTGTGATGATCAGTATCTGGTCGGTTTTATTGTTAAGGTCCATGGAATTAGGAACAAACCGCTCCCCTGTAATCATCTTTTCAACAACAGGATGACGTCCGTCTTCTATTTTAATATCTCCGTCCGGATTTATTTCCGGCATTATGTAATCATTCTGATCTGCAACCAGAGCCAGTGCTAAAACTGAATCAATTTTTGCGATAAATCCGGCAGTCTCCTGAATTTCGTAATTATATTCTGTAATTTTTTCTCTTACACTGTTAAATATTTCATATTCAAGGGCAGACCTTTTTTCCTGGGCGCTTAAAACCGTATATTCAAATTTTTTAAGTTCATCGGTTATGTACCGTTCCGCATTAACCAGGGTCTGTTTTCTGATATAGTGAGAGGGTATCGATTCTGCCTTTGCTTTGGGAATTTCAATATAATACCCGAACACTTTATTATATCTGACTTTTAATGTATTTATCCCTGTTTTTTTTCTCTCTTTTGCTTCGAGTTTAGCAATCCAGGTTTTACCATTTAGTGTAATTTCCACAAGCTCATCTAATTCGCTATTATAACCTTCCTTGATAATCCCTCCATTATTTAGCGTGGGAGGAGCATCTTCACGGATGGATTTTTCAAGTATATCTGTAAGTGGAGTAAAGTCGTGGGATATTTTTTTTTTAAAAAATTGTGTGGAAAACCCGGAAAGGTCTGACCATATATCAGGAAGACTTTTTAAAGAGCGTTTCAATGCTATAAGATCTCTGGCAGTGGAATGTCCCAAAGAAATTCTACTCCCTAAACGCTCCATGTCATAAACCGATTTTAAGGATTCACGTATTTTTTTTACTCTGAATATATTATCGTTGGCCTCTTTAACGGCATTTTGTCTTAAACGAATTTTATCAATATCGAGCATGGGATACCTGAGCCAGGTTTTAAGAAGCCTTCCCCCCATGGAAGTAACTGTCTGGTCGAGAATTCCAAAAAGGCTCCCCTGTTTATCTCCGGTATTCAGATTGTTAAAAATTTCAAGATTTCTGCAGCTTACATCATCGAAGAGAAGAAAATTATCAAGGGAATATGTTTCAAGTTTTGTAAGATGTTCGGTTTTCTGTTTTTGGGTCTCCCTGACATAGTGGAGTATTCCACCAGCTGCACATATACCGGCATTTAATTTTTTATATTGAGACGATTTTAAAGATGCCGCACTAAATTGTTCAGTGAGTTTTTTTTTTGCTCCGGGATATTCAAAAGCATCATCATTAACATAGGTTATCATCTTTTCGGAAAATGCATTTTCTATGGATGAAAGTAATGGATGATTTTGTGAGAATTCCGGAAGAATAATTTCACTGGGGGAAATACGCTTTGCCTCATCAATTATAGAATGCAAATCGTCTGTTTCAGATAACCGGAAAGTTCCCGTTGATATATCAAGATATGATAACCCTATTTTTTTTTCATAGTAAGTCAGGGAAAGGAGAAAATTGTTAGTTTTTTCATCTAAAAGTTCATCTTCTATTATCATACCAGGGGTTATAACCCTGACAACATCCCGTTTGACGAGTCCCTTGGCCAAGGCGGCATCTTCAATCTGATCACAAATAGCCACCTTGTACCCGTGTCCTATGAGTTTTGCAAGATAAGTCTGTGCGCTTTTATAAGGTATTCCGCACATGGGAATCTGGGATGGATCTTTTTTATTTCTGGATGTTAGAGTTATATCTAATATCCTGGATGCTTTTTTTGCATCATCAAAAAACATTTCGTAAAAATCACCCATCCTGTAAAAGAGTATTGCGTCAGAATACTCTTTTTTTATGGAGAGATACTGCTTTATCATGGGTGTTATTTTAGGATGACTCATGTTTATAGATTTTCCTGTTCAACAGAATCTTCCCTGGCCGCTGTATTGTCTGGCATATCAGTTTGTTGCGAGGTCTCATACTGTTTTGTAAATGCAGTCAATTCGTTTTTCAAAGCGGTTATTTCTGTTTTAAGAGTTTCATTAGAGGCGGTTAATCTTTTTATTGTTTTGTTTGCTTTAAATTTTTTATAAAGGCAAAACGAATAAGATATTAAAAGCCCTGCAAGAAAAAAAGCTGCAATAATTACGGCATTTGTCAAATCCGAGGTCTCATAGTGAGTCATAAAAGGAATATCAAAAATAAGATTTTGTTTTTCCATAAAAAATTCCCTGTTCTGATAAAAACCAAAACCGATAATGCCTAGTAGTATTACCCATAGAGCAATCTTAACTTTTTTCATATTTTGCCTCCAAATTGTTTAGTGCTTGAATTATAGCTTGTAA
>CAZNFB010000136.1:0-7443 GCA_964572105.1 uncultured Desulfobacteraceae bacterium | reverse complement strand
ACGCAGATATTTATTCCGCTAAATTCAACACCACCCGCTTGATTTCTGCCTTGGGAATCCTGCCCTTTGAAGGTTAATGACATTGATTAATCGATTAAACTTTGAATCTCTTTTTTAAGGATTGGCAAATGCCTTATAATTGTTCCCCAAATTATTGCATCGTCAATTTTATCATAACCATGAATTACTCGATTCCGCATATTGATAATTTATTTTTTAGTCGAAATATTTATTTTATCATCAATTTGGGCAGATAATTTTTTGAGAACATGTCATGTAAATGATATATTCATAATATAAATATTTATTCAACAAATTACATATTTAATCCATTACCCGATATTCAACTAAAAAAAACCGACGGAAACAGCTCATTTTGATCGGCTTTTTTTAATTAGAAGCTCCAAAAATCCAAATATCTTAAAAGCAATTAAGGGCTACTATTTTTCTCAATACGTCGCAAAACCTTTTTTTACCCAGCCTAACCCTGCGAAATTGTTTTTTTCTCCGCAAATATTCTGATAAAAATTGTCAAAATAACCAAAAAAAAGTTGCAAATCCGGTAGCAAACTTTTCGACACGCTACAGGTGAATCTTGGTTTTTTTGGTGCTGGAGTAAGAAAAATAATAAATTTGGTAAAGGTCCATACAAAGATCGGGAAAAGTTGATGCAAAGATTTGTGGGAAAGCTGAGGCTTGTCATTTTGGGGCATCTAACTATGGATAACAATAATGTACCAATCGGTTTTATCCAATGAGAAAGTTTTAAAAAATTTTTACACAGAATAAAAAGGATTTAGCCTGACTTGGCTAACCCTTGATTTTATTGGTGGGTCGTCGGGGAATCGAACCCCGAACCTACTGATTAAGAGTCAGTTGCTCTGCCTGGTTGAGCTAACGACCCCCAAAAAAATATAACTATGCCATTTTTTTTATGGAATGTCAATTACTTTTAAACTGCAGGTTGTTTTTTAAATATATAAATATATTCAGATAATTACCCTATTTTAAAATTTGGCACAAGGCTATAGAGAGGACGGCGTATTATAATATGCAGGCGAGAATAACGGAGTGAAATTATTTATGTAAATATCTATACATCCTCCATTTTGTTGCAGGATCAATTTCCCCTGGTAAGACTGTAGCTTTTAAGATAGTTGATATAAAAAAATGCTAAAGGTCTGAGGCATTTTAGACGATATTAGTTGCATGCCTTTTCCAAGATCGAAATTACAAAATAAAATTTGTTTAAGGATTTGATATAGAATTAATGTAACTATTCAGCGGATATGTATACCTGAAGCATGCTTAAAATAAGCGTTGCTGAATAGTTACGAAAACAGCATATTTTATTTTTCATGTGGCTCAACTATCTATAAGCAAGGAGGAGAAAATGCGTTTAAAATCCTTAATTCTCGTTATTATGGCAACATTATTTTTTCGAGTTTCAGCATATTCGGAGACTGAATCAATAATGCCCCAGCAGCCTGTGCAGCCGAAAAAACCAGTAGTCGACACCAGCGGTTTTAAATATAAGCATAATGCAGTAACCATGTTTCACTATAATAAGGGAAAAGATGAATACTGGATTTTTGAGCCAAATAGTCCAAAGCCTGATAAGGCGCCTGTTATAGTATTTAATCATGGGTGGTCGGCCATGAGTCCTAATAGTTACGGCGCATGGATTGATCATGTTGTAAAGCGAAGAAATATTGTAATTTTTCCCCGTTATCAGGGGGGGCTGGCAACACCGCCGAAAAATTTTACCCGTAATGCAATTCAGGCAGTTAAAAATGCAATTTTTACTCTTCAGACAAAAGCAGGACATGTAAGGCCTGATCTGTCCAGGCTGGCTGTCGTGGGGCATTCTGCCGGAGGTATTATTTCTGCTAATATGGCAGCGATTGCAGATAAAGAGGGAATTCCGGTCCCCCGTGCTGTAATGTGCGTTTTGCCTGGAATAACCTGGGAAACAAAAAGCCATATGAATATACCTCTGGAAAATTTGCGGGGAATTTCCAATGATACTTTACTCCTTACGATTGCAGGTGATAAGGATGGGGTGGTTAAAGATACTGATGCTAAAAAAATTTTCAGAGAAAGTACAAACGTACCATTGCACAATAAAAATTATGTCTTGCTTAAGTCTGACGAACATGGGGTTCCCCCTTTGATAGCTGATCATTTTACAGCATCATCACCCGCTTCCGAATACAGCAGCCTATCGAAAAAAAATGGTAAAATTAAAGTAATCAGGTATATTAATAAATTTCAAAAAAAAGATTCTGAAAAAAATGTTAAAACAAGCAGAAAACACAGGAGCCTTCAGGAAAGAAGAACAATTGATGCTTTAGATTATTATGGTCTATGGAAACTTTTCGATGGTTTGACTGATGCTGCATTTTTTAGACGAAACCGTGATTATGGATTAGGCAATACCGATAAACAACGATTCATGGGTACCTGGAGTGATGGTACACCTGTTAAAGAAATGGTTGTAACCGAAATTCCATAATAAATAAAAGCAAGTCAGTAACTATTCAGCTGTGCTGATTGCGATATGCTTCAGGTGTAATCTGATTGCATCTGAAGCCTCTCATTAATCAGTATCTTTTAAACAGCTGAACAGTTACAATCTTTTCCCCATCATTTTTTTCTATTTATCTTTCCTTTTTTAATTTTATTATCCAACATTATTTACCCATTCTAAGACCAATTGTAACTGTGCTGTAAATTTATTCATGGATTATGCTAAATATTTGGATCGTCGATTTTTGCATTGACATCTTCAATAGCAGCCGTTAGCCTATTGGGTGGTTTAAAATATTCAGGTTGAAGTTATTCACTACCTTATTTGAAAAAGTATGGTTTAATCAGATTATACCTGTTGCTTATAGATTAGCTGAACAGTTACGATTTTAATATGAAAAGCTATAACTCATTTATAGACGATATTGGGGGGTTTGCTTAAGAATGATGATTCAATTGACAAAAGAGCAGGAAAGAATACGCCAGGAAATAAGGAAATTCGCTGAAGAAAAAATTGCGCCTCTTGCAGGAGAAATTGATAAAACAGGTGAATATCCCCCAAAATTGCTGGAGCTTTTTGCTGAGCATGATCTCCTTAAGCTGAAGCTTCCGGGAAAATATGGAGGGCTTGAAGAGGAGCCTGTAACCTATTATTTGATAATTGAAGAGATTGCCAGGGTCTGCGCTTCATCAGCCATGTTTGTGGCGGTTCATGGTTCATGCATGACTTCTATTCGGGTGGGCGGGGATGATCATTTAAAGGATAGGATATTTGGAAAACTTGGGAAAGAGAACCTGTTGATGGGATGGGCATTAACAGAGCCGAATGCAGGCTCTGATGTGGCATCCATGGAAGCACAGGCTGTTTTGGATGGTGATCATTATGTTATAAATGGTTCAAAATGCTTTATTTCAGGGGGCGCAGGAGGTGAATGTGCTGATATATATACGACATTTGTTAAAACAGGTAATGTAAAGGGGAAAAAAAATATTTCCGGATTTGTTGTGGAAAAAAATACTCCAGGGTTTCGTATTGGTAAAATAGAGAATAAATTGGGGCTCCATGGGTCCCAGGCAGTTGAACTTATATTTAAAGACGCCAGAGTTCCCAAAGAAAACCTTATGGGTAAAGAGGGGGATGGATGGCGGATTCTCATGGAATCCATCAAAGAAACTAGGCTGGGTATAGCTGCAATGGCACTTGGAATTGCTCAGGGAGCGTTGGATCAGGCGATAAATTACGCAAAACAAAGGGTTCAGTTCGGCAGGCCGATATCTGAATTTCAAGGGGTTCAATTTATGCTTGCCGATATGAAAATACAGGTTGAAGCATCCAGAGCTATGGTATATCAGACAGCTTCCATGTTAGAGCGTGGTGTAAAGAATATTCTTCCTTCTGCTTCCATGGCTAAGTGCTTTGCATCTGATGCTGCAATGAAAGTTACCACTGATGCGGTACAGATTCTTGGTGGTTCCGGTTATATGCAGGATTATCCTGTGGAACGTATGATGAGAGATGCAAAAGCGACTCAAATAATGGAGGGAACCAATCAAATTCAAAGATTGATTATTGCTAAATCCATACTTTAGATGTATGCGGAGGTATTTTAATGGAGTATAATGATATAATATTGGAACAGGATAACAGAGTTGCCACCATAGTGTTAAACAGGCCGGAGAGCCATAATGCGCTTGGGGGTACCATGAGAGAGGAAATAATTGATGCTATCCAGAAAATAAAATTTGACAGCAAAATTCGCGTACTGGTTATAACAGGATCAGGGAGATCATTTTGCGCTGGTGGAAATATCAAGGAGATGGAAAAAAACAGTCTTAATATAAGTCTCCTTGAAAGAAGAGATTTTATGCGGAATAATGCTCACAGAATAACTTTAGAAATAAGAGAGCTTGAAAAACCCGTAATTGCATGTGTAAATGGCGCGGCTATTGGTGCAGGATGCAGTATAGCTCTTGCCTGCGACATGAGGGTTGCTTCAGAAAAGGCTAAGTTCGGGGTTACTTTTGCAAGGATGGGGCTTGTTTCAGATTATGGGGGGCTTTATTTTCTTCCAAGGCAGGTTGGTACGGCAAAGGCTATGGAACTTTTTTGTACTGGCGATATTTTTAATGGAAAAGAGGCGGAAACACTTGGTGTGGTAAACAGGGCTGTTCCCCCTGAAGATCTTAAGGGAGTTACCTACGAACTGGCACATAAAATTTCAAACATGGCTCCTGTCTCTTTGGCTATGATAAAGGAGATCATGTATAAAGGGCTTAATCTTGATTTAAGAACTGAGCTTGATCTTGAAGCAAATGCCCAGTCTATCTGCCTTAAATCAGAGGATCACAGGGAAGGGGTTCGGGCATTTTTAGAAAACAGACCTCCAGATTTTAAAGGGGCATGATTTGTAATTATAGATGTTCATATAATTTCACTCTGCTATCGGTCAAGACTTTTCTCAGGTTTTTCATCTATCCTTGTGAAATTAATTATCTTAAAATTTATAAGTAATCAGCAGTGTCCGGTTAGAACTCCCCGTATTTTCTTTTTTGCAATTTTTTAACCGGAGACTACTATAAGTAATCAATTTTTGAAGCCCATATTACTGTGCAGGAGGAGTTATATGTATAAAGAAGACATTTTGGAAGATGCAAAATCGTGTGAAAGGGAATGGGAAAAAAAGTCTAAAAAGATATACGAAAAAAAAATGGGCGTAAACCTGTCAGGTTTTAAAACAAATTCAAATATTCCGATTAAATATGTTTATGGTCCCCAGGATGTTAATGAACAATCTGAAAATTTTGGAATGCCGGGGGTTTATCCCTATACCCGGGGGCTTTATCCACTTACCTATCAATATACGCCATGGATGACCCAGTTTCTCCATGGTTATGGTCTGCCTGATCATACCCGTGAAAGAATGGAAAAACTGCTTAAAGAGGGGATGGCTGCTGGTAAGGGAGTTTTGGCATTTAATGTTGAATGTGATCTGGCAACCGCACATGGTTATGACCCTGACAGTAATCTGGTAAAAGGAGCAGTGGGTGTTTCCGGAGTTACAGTCTCCAAAATGGAGGACCTTGAGATCCTGTTTAATGGTTTTGATCTCACTAAAACAAGGGTTGTTCTCACCACAAAGGGGATAAATGACCTGGCCATTCTTGGAATGTATATTGTGTACGGGAAAAAAAGAGGGTATGAGCCTGATATGCTCATGGGCCAGAGTCAGAACAGAGTAAAAAATAGTTTTATCACATCAAATGTAAGGGGTTTTCTTCCTCAAAATCAGCTGAAGCTCCAGGTGGAATTGATAAAATATGCAACACTTAACATGCCCAATTGGAACCATACCAATCTTTGCGGGTATAATTTAAGGGAAACCGGTATAACCGCCGTACAGGAGGTTGCTTTTACCCTGGCCGAGGCAATAGAACTGATAGAAGAGGGGATAAGGGCCGGGCTTGATCCTGATGACTTTGTTTCCAGATTCAGTACCCAGCTTGCAATCGGGATGGATTTTTTTGAAGAAGTGGTGAAATTCAGAGCTTTTAGAAAAATATGGGCAAAGGTCATGAAGGAGAGGTTTAATTGTAAAAAAGAAAAATCATTCATGCTTCGGGTTCACGCGCATACTGCAGGGTCATCCCTGACTGCCCAGCAGCCGTTAAATAATGTTATACGTACAACTCTGGAGGCTTTAAGCGCCGCTTTAGGCGGGGTCCAGTCGATGCATACCTCTTCCTACGATGAAGCAATCAATCTCCCTTCGGAAGAAGCGGTTACAACGGCTTTGAGGGTTAACCAGATATTGCAGCATGAGTCCGGAATTACCCGTGTTAGTGATCCCCTGGGGGGATCATATTTTATAGAGAGCCTGACAGGCCAAATGGAAGAGGAAATTTTAAAAATAATAAATGAAATAGAAGAAAGGGGAGGATTTACCAAATGCATGGTAACGGGTTGGTTTAAAGAACTGATGGAGACTGAATCGTATACCTGGAGAGAAAAGGTCCGTAAGGGTGAGATCACAATTGTTGGTCTTAACAAGTATAAAAAAGAAGAAGAATTTGATGTTCCTGTTTTTACTCTGGAGCAGGAAAAAACAGAAAAAATTGCCATTGAAAGAATTAAAAAATGGAAACAGAACAGGAATAATTCCGCAGTCGAGTCTGCTCTATCAAAAGTAAAGGAACGTGCAAAGGAGTTTGAAACCATTGAACAGGCAGGTATACTTATGCCGGCAGTGCTTGAAGCCATGGAAGCAAAATGTACCATAGGTGAAGTTACTGAAGTTTTGTTTGAAACATTGGGTACTGTATATCCGTGAAGGAGAAATTTTTATGAATAAATCCAAAGTGTTAATGACCCGTTCCCATCTGGAGGCCCATGACAGGGGCGTGAAGTATATATTAAGAAAGCTGGTTGAAGGAGGGTTTGAAGTAGTTTATACTCCTTTTAGAGAAATAAAAGAAATATATGAAATTGCAATGGAAGAAGACGTTGATATAATTGGGCTTAGTTGCTCTGCAACAAATTCTTTATATATAGTATCTGCCCTAATGGAAATATTTGAAAAAAAACAGGAAAATTTCCCTGTTATCATAGGGGGGGTTGTCCCAAATATGGATATTCCCAAGCTTAAAGAGATGGGGATAAAAGAAGTATTCGGTCCTGGTTCTGACCCGGATGAAATCGTTGAATTTTTCAAAAATATCATGGGCAACTCCCCCAGGAATTGATCTGCCAGGTTCCTCTTTTAAGGTAAAGATTTTCAAATAAAGACCAGGGATCAAATTGATTATAACTTCTCAATAAATTTGGGTGTTATTCATATCTGTTGAGAAGTTACACTTCCCCTCCATACTGCTTTTTAAAGCAGTAATTCTGCAAAAATATCTCAATTATTCTTTTCT
>CAZNFB010000135.1:0-7470 GCA_964572105.1 uncultured Desulfobacteraceae bacterium | reverse complement strand
TATTGTGGATGCGCGTATTATTTTAACGAAAGAGTAGCTTTTAGGGTAGCATATCGTTGCTAAGGAACGAGGACGAAATAACTTGGTATTTTAAGCGTCGATCCATCCTGCCTGACTGCGTTACAAAAGCGTAGCCAATATCTTGATATTCCTACACTTTTGCGCCTTGCCAGGCAGGCGCCTCAACACTTAAAATTGCGAACTTATTTCGTCCCCGTTCCTAAGGAATTAGGTGTCCAAATATTGCTGGAGTAATAGTGATCTCTTTATACAGTTTTTCCCCGTCTCTTTTAAGCTCGGCCCTAATCTTATCCCCATCTTCACAGAAAAAAAGAGCAATTTTAAGGTCGGATAAAGATTTTACAGGGTGATCGTCAAATCTGGTAATAATATCATTCTCCTTTAACCCGGCTTTCATGGCGGGGCTATTGGGGAGAATACTGATAATTGTCAGAGACTGCTCCTTTTCCACAATTTTTACTCCTATTTGCGGAGCTTTTTTTCCATGGATTTTTGTGGTTAAAAGAACAAAATCGGCAATTCCGGTTTTAATTTCATCATCCTGAAGAATAACAGTATAAGGTTCTTTTAAACGTCTGAATACTCGTTTTGGAATTCCATATCTGTTTCTCATGTGTCCGTTGCCTGCAAGCACAACAAGCTTTTTATCAGGATTTTTTTTTAAAAACCCGATGGCAGCTTCTGCCATACTTTCATCCCAGAGTATCTGGGCCTGAAAAAAATAATTAAAATCATTAATATCGGCCGTCATTTTATGCAGGGCGAATACATCATAAAGATCCCTGATATATTGCTCATCTGTTAAATCCATGGCCCCGGGCAAAGACGATTTTTCTTTATCTGTTAGTCCTGCCATGCCAAGACGTGCAACCTTGCGGGAAATATTGCCATCAATGTTAAGAGCTATCAATGGTATTTTGTTTTGCTTTAAATAGTCTATCACCGGTTTGTACAGATTATAATCAAAACGCCATGTTTTAAAATACCGGGTCTGCTCAAGAAATTGACGCTCATTAATCCGGCCATCAATATAATCATTTACGGCCTTCTGGTATGGGGCCTGAAACATTTCCATTCCCACACCAAATTCAATTCCCGCGGCATTTAATTTTTTAATAATCGTAAGCTGATTAATGTGATGGGATAAAATATTATGCTGCTCCCCCACATAAATAACACGTTTTTTTACGATCTCAGGGATGATCTCTTCCAGGGTTGCCATGGTATCCGGCCTCACCGCCAGGGTGGGCTGAGCAGATATAACAGATATACCATTTTTTGCGTGGGCAATAAACTTATGGGTATTCTTCCCATTATTAAATGCCAGCTCGGTATATTTTCCATAATGTGTTATTTTAGCACCGGCAGCTTTAATCTCCTGCATATTTTTAATATGAATGAGGAACAGACGTTTGGAAAGATTGTATGGATTTTTATATACTTTAAGGCGAATACCATCATCTGGAATATTTTGACTGCCAAGGAGCATCTCTGCCAATTGATTATTATAACCTCCTATTAAAAGTGAATTCTCCTTTAACATTGCTATGGTTACTTTGTCCGGTGCAATATATTTAATATCCTTAATACCAAGGTACTTGACAAGGGTTTTAAAAACAGATCGTTTCTTGTTAGAAACTGCCACGATCAGTTTCTCAGTCCCCAGAAGAGAGGCCAGAATCGGTGGTGTTTCATCATTATGAAGCTTCCTCATAATTGAATAATCCTCATCAATAACAACTTCCATCGGGGGTTCTTCCAGAGGAATAATAATTTCTTTAGTGGCTTTTTTAGTATAAAAATGACTTTTTTTTATACCTCCGGTATAATGTATTGATATGGGGATTCGCAAAGGGTAAGGTTCTTTTTTCTGTATAAGTCTGAATTTTAACAAAAGCTGACCTTTTTCAGCAACAATTTGCGCTTTTTTAATATCAACCTCAATATCAGGGATATCCTTTCTGTTAAGCCAGTTCCCAAAGTACGAGTATAGCCTGTCTCCTGTGATTGTTTCAAATGCTCGTTGAATATCGTGCCATGAGGCTTTGCGAAAGTTGTTCTTTTTTATAAATTCATCAAGCGCTGTAAAAAAAAGCTGATCCCCATAGCGCTCTTTTAATTGATGGAATATCATAGCCGACTTACCATAACCTGCAACTTTTTGAGCTCTGGTTTGCCTGGTTTTAAAATCAGCAGTTTTAATGGCGTTACCCTGATTAACATATGCACCATGATCAAGCATGATCTGCTTGCGATAGATGGCCCCCTGTTTTTTAAGATCAGCATAGAGATAATCTGCAAGATAGGTTGTAATCCCCTCTGCCCAGTTTCCGTGCAAAGGATCAACATAAACAAAATTTCCAAACCACTCGTGTAAAATTTCATGCCCCAGTGAAGTCTTGACAATAAAGGGGAGTTTAACAACATCTTTGCCGAGCAGGGTGAATGTGGGCATGGAGTATCCCGTGGGAAAGATATTTTCAACAATCGCGAAGCGTTTGTATGGATATGGCACAAGCATTTTTTCATACATGGCAAGATATTTACGGGTATGGTCTATATATGTTTGTGCGTAGTCAGCATCTTTTTTGAAAAAATATGTCTCAATTAAAATATCATTATATTTACTTTTTTGTACAATATACTCTGTTGAGGCGATAATATGGAGTTGGTCCAGGGGATGATCAAATTGAAATTCATAAGATTTTATATTACCCTTGGAAGTTGATGAAGTCCTTTCTGATTCGGATACTGCAATAAAATTTTCAGGCAAAGTTACAAAAAGTCTATATTCGGCCAGAATGTCAGGGACAGGATACCAGCCATTCATTAAAATAACGTGATTTTTATTAATCAGGCCGGATGGCGATTCTTTAAACAGTGCTTCATAGGTAATTTCAGTTTCTGTTCCTTTTTTCAGCATTAGAGAAAATTTTTCTCCTTCCACACGGAAAGGGGTATTCCCCTTTATATTTAGCTTAAGCAGGTTGTTAATAGAAAATTCAACTTTAGTATCAGCACTCACCTTTAACAGTGCTTTCCCGTAAATTGCCTGATCTTTGGTATTCACAGTCACTTCAAGTTTGTAATTGAGGTCGGAGCACCACCCTGTTAATGGTAAAAAAGAAAGTAGCATAAGAATTATTATTTTTATAAATTTCATTTTAAAGCCTATGTTTTTGTAAGTTTTCAATAAACAGGTGATTAAAAAAACTTGACATCTTCTTTTAAGTAATTATTATTTAGTATTTTAACATATTTTCTTCGTACTTCGTAAAAATCCTTTCTGAATATTTTGTCTCCATTTTAAAATTGGATATCTTCTCAATAAGTGGTGGGAACTCGAAACAAAATCGGAATATTAGCTTTGTTAATATTAATTTTTTGTATTAATTTTTTGGCGAAGGCTAAGTTTTTGTTTAACATTGGATCTTCCAGCGATAACAAAAAAAATAAATTTTACTGATTTTAAGGGGCTAAATTTGCAGGTTTTTTGATGATGTCTATTTTTCCCCTTTTTTTACTTTAGCACCATATGAAATATAAATATACAGTGGTGTCCGGTTAGAACTTCCCGTATTTTTTTTGACAATTTTCTAACCGGACACCACTGATATAATTGGAGCTGTTTTTTTGGTTTTTAACATTCCCAGTGATAAAATATCTGAAGTTATTAATAGAGCCGATATATTAGACGTTATTTCCCCTGTAGTTGTACTCAAAAAAAAAGGAAAAGAATACTTGGGGCTTTGCCCCTTTCATTCAGAAAAAACCCCCTCTTTTACTGTAAACCCGGTTAAGCAGGTGTTTTACTGCCATGGGTGCCATGAAGGGGGAAACGTTTTTAGTTTTATTATGAAGCAAAACAGCATTTCATTTCCTGAAGCTGTAAATTTGCTGGCAAAAAGATACGGAATTGAAATTATACCAAGGGAAATGACCCCCGAACAAAAAAAAAGATTAAGTGAAAGAGAAAATCTCATAAGCATCAATAAAGCCGCAATGGCTTTTTTTCAAAAATGTTTATTTTCAAAAAACAATAAACAAGGGGCTTTAGAATATCTCTACAATCGAAAAATTGCAAAGGAGATAATTGTAAAATTTAACCTTGGCTATGCACCAGCAGGGTGGAATAATCTTGTTAATCATTTTTCCAGGGAGAAATTTTCTTTACCACTGGTGGAAAAATCAGGGTTGATTGTTTCTAATAAGAACGGTTTTTACGATCGTTTCAGGGATAGAATTGTATTTCCTATATTTGACTTAACCAATCAGGTAATAGGGTTTGGCGGCCGCGTTATGGACACTTCTTTGCCAAAATATCTTAATTCACCGGAAACACCATTGTATAATAAAAGCCGTTCCGTCTTTGGAATTGATAAGGCAAAAAATGAATGTAGAAAAACAAGTATAGTCTATATAGTTGAAGGCTATTTTGATCTTATCGCACTCCATCAGCATGGTTTTTATAATTCTGTGGCTACTTTAGGGACAGCTTTAACCAGAGAACATGCGAGATTATTAAAGGGATTTATTGGGGAAAATGGTACGATTATACTGGTTTATGACTCTGATGAAGCTGGACTTCGAGCTGCTAAAAGGAGCATCGATATTTTTAATAAGGAACATGTAAATGCAAAAATTTTAATTTTACCATCAGGCCATGATCCAGACTCATACTTGTTTGAATTTGGAGGGGAGGCTTTTGAAAATATTGTAAAAAAAGGCTTGCCCACCATATCTTTTTTAATCGAATCTGAAATAAAAAAATATGGACTTTCCCTGGAAGGAAAAGTCAAGATAATAGCAAAGATATCGAAACTGTTGGGAGCTGTAAACGATAATGTTTTAAGATCGTTATATATTAAAGAATTGTCTGAGCGGGTGGAGGTTGATGAATCTGCAATAATGGAAAAAATCAGAAGTATAATCAGCAAGAATAGCCAGGCTGACAGAGTTAATTTTTATCCTGCTTCAGCTGAGCCGTTGAATATGCGGCAACCAGATTTTTTTCCCGAAGGTGAAACAGGTCCCTCCAGGAAAAATTTGAGAGTGGAGCGGCATATAGTTGCCATGATGTTAAGGTTCCCTGAAGTACTGCCGAAGATAGAAGAAAGAAACGTCCTTGAATATTTTAATGATACTTCGCTAAAATTGTTAGGAAAAAATATTCTAGAGCACTCAAGTGGTAAGAAAAATGAACCTGTTGAAATATTATCCAGGCTCCATGATCATAAGCAAAAAAATTTGCTGGCTTCCCTTGCGGTTGGTGATGAAACTTTGGAGATTAAAAAATTTAACAGGTTTATAGCTCGATTTATAGAAGCAGAAAAAAAATGTAAAGAAACTTCCTTGTTAAAAAAAATTAAATCGGCTGAAGAAAGCAATGATGAAGAGCTGCTCTTGAAATCATTAAATGAAGCAAATCTTCGCTTGAAAACCCTAAAAGGTATACAAAAGAAGGTTGTTGAGAAACGAAGATTTAATGTGTGATGCCGTGAAATTTATTATCTGAACATCTATAGATGTCCGCAGGAGGCAACAACTCTATGGTAAAAAAAATCATTGAAAATTCAGGCGCTGCCAATAATATCGGTAAAAAAAAAATAGATGAAAAAAAATTAAATACAATATTAAAAAAACTGATTCGAAAAGGGGCAAAACAGAAATTTTTAACATATGAAGAGATAAATGACGCTATTCCGGAGGAAATGATCTATTCAGAGCATATGGATGAAATTGTTATTGAAATCCTTAAATCCGGTGTAGAAATTAAAGAGGCTGATAAACCTAAAAAAAAAAAGACGCCTGCCAAAACAGCCCCTAAGGTCCCCTTAAATACTCAAGAATATGGTTCCATAACAGACCCTGTAAAGATGTATCTGCGGGAAATGGGTCTTGTAACTCTCCTGAGCCGCGAAGGGGAGGTTGAGATTGCCAAAAAAATAGAAATGGGGGACCAAAAAGTATTAAAAGCTTTTCTTGAAACATCGGCTGCGGTTGAGCATATTCTTACGTTTGCACGGGATATAAAAAGTGGAGAACTTAAACCGAAATATGTTTTAAAAAATTTTGAAGACGATGTTAATATTGACGAAGATACGCAGATGAAAAAATTTTTTGATATGATTGAAAAAATTGATGGCATTCATGAAAAAAATACCGAATACCGGGGGAAAATTTTTGATGATTCCGTTGATCCTTTAGAAAAAAACCGTTTAAAAAAAATAATAGCCAATCAGAATATCGAACTTTTTGATATCCTTAAAGGGTGGCGGTTTGCAGGGAGCGTTACCAATAAGATTGAAAAAAAGATAAAAAAGGATTTTGACTGGTTTAATGCCATGAACACCAGGTTTGGCAAATGTGCATCCCTTGTGGATTGTTCTGCGCTGGAAATTCATGGGACTTTATGCGCAAAATCAGATTTTGAGGAACTTGTTAAAAAAAAATGTGATCTTCCTCAACAAAAAACAGACGAACTTTTTGAAGAGCTAGAACAGATTAATGACCAGGTCACTGAAAAAGAATTCCTGCTTAAAATCGATCAAAAAAATTTAAGGGGGGTAATGTCAATGGTGAGAAAAGGGAGGCTTGTTTCCAAAAGGGCCAAGCTCGAGCTCACCAAAGCAAACCTGCGGCTGGTTGTAAGTATTGCAAAAAAATATACCAACAGAGGGTTGCAGTTTTTAGACCTTATACAGGAAGGTAATATCGGTCTAATGAAAGCCGTGGACAAATTTGAGTACAAGCGGGGTTATAAATTTTCCACATATGCAACATGGTGGATACGTCAGGCTATTACCCGAGCCATAGCAGACCAGGCTCGTACCATCAGAATTCCTGTTCATATGATCGAAACCATCAATAAATTTATAAGGACATCCAGGTATCTGGTGCAAGAATACGGGCGTGAACCAAAACCTGAAGAGATAGCGGAGAAAATGGAAATAGCTCCGGAAAAAGTGCGCAAAGTTCTAAAAATAGCAAGGGAGCCTATTTCACTGGAGACACCCATCGGGGAAGAAGATGACAGCCATCTTGGCGATTTTATAGAAGATAAAAAGTTTGTGCCGCCGTCGGAGGCTGCTGTTAGTCATAACCTTGCAGAGTTAACAAGAAAAGTACTTGCCACATTAACGCCAAGGGAAGAAAAAGTACTTAGAATGCGCTTTGGAATTGGAGAAAAAGCTGATCATACATTGGAAGAAGTGGGACAGGACTTTTCAGTAACCCGTGAAAGAATAAGACAGATCGAAGCCAAAGCTTTAAGAAAATTGAGGCATCCAACAAGAAGTAAAATATTAAAAAGTTTTATTGATAAATAGGGTTACCTAATACTTGACTTTTTTTATTTATTCAGATATATAATATTCTTATTTGAAGCTTGTGGGCCCATAGCTCAGCTGGCAGAGCCACCGGCTCATAACCGGTAGGTCCCTGGTTCGA
>CAZNFB010000134.1:0-7480 GCA_964572105.1 uncultured Desulfobacteraceae bacterium | reverse complement strand
AAAATGTAAATTTGAAAAAAAGACCTGGTCTTTGGAACTGGGATATGGGGCTTTTATAAAAAAATTTGGGTAATTATTCAGTTAATATTTACGGCAGCAGGTATAATCTGATTAAATCATGAAAAACTCACAGATAAGAGGGCGTAAAGAAAGAATCTGTTAAAAATATAAGCTTGCGTAAGATACTACAAAAAAATAACGTCAATAAGTTCAGCCCTGATGGATTCTTTCTTAACGCTCTCTAATCTGTTCAAACAATTTCAAAGTTTTAATCAGATCATACCTGCTGCCTATCTTACTGCCTATCTTAAATTAGCGACGCTGAATTGTTATAAATTTGGCAGCTATAGATATTCAGATAATAATAAATTTCATAAGGCCAGATGGCGAAACTGAGCTGTGGTGAAATTATTTATATGAACATCTATATCCCGGCAATTCTACAGAGCTTTTTCTAATCGTAGTTCAGTTGGCTACCCACGGGGGAGCCGACTGGAACTTTTTAAAAAAAACCACGAACCAAACAATCAAGTACCGCGCCAAAAAAAATCCTTCACCCGGCTTAAAAAACGCCCCCTTTTTTTCTCACCCCTGTATTTTATTCTTATTCCAGGGTTCCCAACAACAACGGCATAGGGTTCAACATCTTTTGTCACCACTGTTCCGGCACCTATAACTGCTCCTTTCCCCACTGTTACCCCTTCTAATATAATAGCTGAAGCTCCTATCCAGACATCTTTGTTAATTGTGACAGGGCCATATGTTAATGCCTGGTGCTGAACCGGGGTTCCCCGATCATCATACTTATGCCCGGCGCTGAGAACGCTGACATTTGCACCAATTAAAACATAATCTTCAATTGTAAGCCCCCCTTCCCCGGAAAAATAGCCCCCTGAATTTATAAGTACAAAATTACCGATTTTAAGATTTGCATCTTTATTTGCATCCATATCTCCCAGAACAAAAGAGTTCCCTGGATATATTATACAATTATTTCCTACAGACATCCCCCGGTGATCATTGGATTTATTTATAATCCGAAGCTCAATATCCTCTGATATGGTAGAATCTTTACCTATCGAGTCTATGTTATACCCATGTTTCAACGAAATACCCCACTATAGATGTTCATATAAATAATTTCACTGCGTTTATCGCCGCCTGCGTATTATACGCCTTCCTGCCTATGGCCTTGTGCCAGGTTTTAAAACAGGGTTATTATCTGAAAATCTATATCTTTAAGGTGCCCTTTAATTTTTCTGTCATATATTTATTTTATTTTCCAGCAGCCACTGAGTTTTGAGAACTATTTAAAAAACCGACATCAAAGATACTCTCTTTGACCACAACAGAGCCCATATTATACTTTAAATCGGCATTTGACAGCTCCACAAGACAGACATCATGAATCCAGTGATGGAGACTGTGATTTAACAGGCTCCCATCCCCAACTGCAGCAGAAATAGAATATTTTCCATTTTTAATTTCAGGGAAATTAAATTCCAGTTTACATATCAATTCATCACCCTTTTCAAAGGGAGGAATTTTATAATCATAAACAAAAGAAGTAATTGAAAAAACTATATTGCCCAGCTGATCTGCTGTATTAATACCAAAGCCGGGATTTTCAAGGTGCTCATTTACTTTTAACCGAAAATAGAAAACAACAGGCTCTCCCCCTTTGAGGAGGTCAACTTTTTCATTCTTTTTTTTATGATACATTGCAGTATTAAGTATCTGTACGCCACCTTCACCAAATGAAGCCAACTGGCTGACATCCTCCCATTTGATATGTTCTGTTCTGTTTTTAATTGTTTCTTCAGGAAGATCCATCTGTTTTTGCGCCGTATTTATATGTTCATCTTCTTTTATGCTGTCAAACCCATATGTCATGTATGAAATATATTTTTTCACCACGTCCTGGGAAGGGCCATGTTGAAAAATCTGGCCATCTTTTATCCAGTGAACATAATCACAAAAATTGGTAACAGCTCCCAGGTCATGGGTGACAAAAAGAATTGTTTTTCCACTCTCTTTAAATTCCCGCATGCGCCGGTAACATTTTTGCTGAAACCTGATATCCCCAACACTCAAGGCTTCATCAATAATAAGAATATCAGGATTAACCTGTACTGCAACGGAAAATGCAAGCCTGACAAACATGCCGCTTGAGTAGCATCTTACCTTTTGATGAACAAACTTTCCAATATCGGCAAACTCCAGAATGCTGTCGATCTTTTCATCCATTTTATTTTTTGTAAATCCAAGAACAGCTCCGTTAAAATAAACATTTTCAAGGCCAGTTAGATCAGGATTAAAACCGGCTCCGAGTTCCAGCAGGGATGATACTTTCCCGCATACCTTAAATTCCCCGGAAGTTGGAGTAAGAACACCTGTTAAAATTTTCAGAAGCGTTGATTTGCCTGCCCCGTTCTCACCGATAAAACCGATGCTCTTCCCCTTTTCGATCTCAAATGAAATCTTGTTTAATGCGTAAAAATCACGATGGCATTTTTTCCGCGAGAAAAAGCTGAAGGTTTCTTTTAAACGGTCTGCAGGAGAGTCATACAGCTTATAGATTTTTGAAATCTTATTTACCTTGATAACAATGGGTAACATATGAGTTTTTATAATACATCTGCAAAATGGGGTTTAAGTTTTTTGAATACAAAAGCTCCGAGTACAAATATGATTGATGTAATTATCCAAAAATAAAGGGTCGACCATAAACGTTCAAAAAACCATATTTTGTAAATAAAGGTATCTCTGTATCCTTCAACCAGGTAAAAAAACGGATTAAGTTTTAACATAAAACAGAATCGATCCGGAAGCATTTTATATGACCAGATAATCGGAGTGCCCCAAAAAAACAGTTGCAGAGCAATCTCTATTATATGACCAATATCCCGAAAAAAAAGCTGCACAGAAGAAGCAAACCATGAAAGGCCAAGGGTTAGTATGGCGGCACAAAACATATAATAAAAGATTTGAATCCAGTGAGAAGAAGGCTTGTACCCATAGGCAGTGGCAACCCCCATTAAAAGAATGATAAAAAACAGATGGATCAGAGAATTGGTAAGAATTTTAATTAACGGAATAATACTTGGCCTGAAACTGATATTTTTAATCAAAAAAGCGTATTCCAGGAGAGACTGAATGGAGCCTGCAATGTTTTCTGAGGCATAAAACCATGGGATAAAACCAACAACCAGCCACAGGGGAAACGGGACAGTCTCGTCCACCATGCCGGATTTTAAACCGTAGGTAAAAGCAAACCAGATGACAAAGACCAGGGACAAAGGCTTGATAAATGCCCAGGGAAGCCCCAGGTATGAGCCAAGATACCTGCTTTGAAAATCCCGTTTTGTGAGCTGAACAACTAGAAATCTATTGTCCCATATTGCCCGAAGAAACTCCAGAAATTGTACTGTTATATGTTTGATTTCAATATTCTCTTTTGTATTCCGGCATCATTTTATATCTGTTTATCCACGCCTTAAACAGAGGGAAAATCATATTTTTCCGAAGATTCAGTTTTTCCTTTAAACCAAGCCTGCTCTGCCCGACAAAGAAAGAGACATTATTTTCGTGTCTCCGGTACTGAACCAGTTTTTCCATGCAAAAAAAAGAACTGCCGAACATTTCTGCAGTCAATCCTATCCACCAGTCGTGCATTGGAATTTTTCCGGGCAAGGGAAGCGCCCTTTCCAGAATAAAGCGGTTAAAGGCCATGCAGCATCCCACGTAGCTGTTTTTATAAAGATTTTTTACAAATCCCTTCCGGGAATTGTTCTGTTTGAAAAATGAATTAAACAGAACTTTATCATCCCCATCTATAATTGAACAGTCACTGATCACAAGATCATAGCTCTGTAAATACTCCAGCAGGAGGCTAACCTTATTCTTTTCCCATATATTATCCTGATCAGATAAAAAAATATATTGGCCGGAAGCCTTTTGTAAAGCGTTTTCAAAGTTATAAATTGGGTTTTTGCCCCTGGTATTACGAAACAGCTTAATCCTTGGGTCTTTGAATTCTTTAATCAGATCGATTGTATTATCTGTAGAGCCGTCGTCTGAAATGATTATTTCATCATCCTCTTTTATCTGCTCAAGAATAGTAGATAATTGTTTTTCAATAAAGGGAGCACCATTATAAGATGCCATGCAGACTGATATTTTGTTCATTGGCTTTTTCAAAATTTTAATAGAATCAAATAGACCACCGGTTATAGTCAGCGCTCAAACAGGATCGGTTACAAGTTTTTTTTCCAGTTCTCTGGAAGAAATTTTTATGGTTCTCTGTACCTTTGGCCTTTTAAAAAGCAATATTTTCGGAAGACCCAGCAATGCAGCCACTTTGCTTCTAAAAATCACGGAAAATCGATTCTGCATGGTATAATCACGGAGATGGCGACAGTTTAAGAATAAATGCCCTGGCAAATACTTTAACAACAATCCCAAAGGCATAGATTTGAAGTAGGTCCAGACAAGATTGCGATATCCATAATGAATTGAAAAATCACTATCAGCCCCCCCTGAAGTAGCGGAACCAATATGAAAAACAACAGCTTTTGCGATATGCATGCATGTATGCCCTGCCAGACGAAGGCGAAGGGAAAAATCGACATCTTCAAAATAACAAAAATAATCTTCATCAAACCCGCCAAGTTTTAGAAAAATATCCTTTTTAATAAAAGCTGCAGCAGCGCAAAAACCAAAAACCTCATCATCTTTAGTAATACCATCAACCAGTATTGCACCATAATCTCTTCTCCAGGCGCGTCCGTTGGTTGCATAAATATCTCCTGTCCCGTCCAAAATATTCTGATCATAAAACGAAACCTGATGGGAGGTGAATGCGCTCACATGGGGATATTTTTCCACTGCCTGCACCATAATCGAAAGCCATATATTCTGTGGGAAAGCATCTGTATTTAAAAAAATAATCGAATCAGCCCTGGCTTTTTCAGCGCCACGATTATTGGCAACAGCAAAACCTCTGTTTTCTCCCAGCTCTAAAACCATAACAGGATAAGGGCGCTCTCCAACATACGCAAGGGACCCGTCAGTTGATCCATTATCTACTAAAATCACTTCAAAATTTTTATAAAGCTGCCTCTCCAGTGTGGTAAGGCAGTTTCCTAACATTGCTCCGCTATTAAAATTAACAATAATAATTGAGACAAAGGGTTTTTTTATCATTAATATATTCCACGCTTCAAGCGGTACCATTTTATCAGATAATCGACCAGTTTATGTAGTTGCCTGGGAGTATAATTTCTCAAAGCTTTTTCAGCATTCATAGATTCTGCAGCAGCATATCCGTCGCTTAATTCCTGCAGATCGCTTAATTGAACATTAAGGGGAAGCCTGGACAATTTTGCCCTTGCCAGATCTCTATAATATAATAATTTTTCCCGGCGTTCTTTAGTTACACCAGATGTCATGGGAACACGGTAAAGGGCAGTTGTTTTTTTTACATCAATAAAAGGGCGGGAGAGCAGGCTGAATCTGACCCAGAGATGCCAGTCTTCCATATACTCCAAATCCGGATCAAATCCTCCGCATTTTTCATATAAAGATTTGTGGAAAAGTACAGAATTTATTGGTAAAAAATTATGCATGACAAAATGCATAAAGGAAAAATGTCTGTTAAACCGCTGACAGTAGGTACCTTCTTTTTCTATCTCATCTGTTTTTTTATTGATAATAGATGGTATTTCAAAAGTATAACCATATGCAACTTTGACTTTTTTTTCAAGGCAGGTTGCCAAAAGCTGCTCAACATGGTCAGCATAAAGGAGATCATCTTCATCAAGAAAAAGAAAATACTCACCAGTTGCCCTTGCCAGGGCATCATTGCCTGCTATACAGCGGCCTTGATTTTTTCCCATCGCATGGTAACGAATTAAAAGATCAGGAAACTCATTTTGTATACCATCCAGAGTAGCTGGGCCATCTTCAATCAAAATCAATTCAATGTTTTTATATGTCTGATTGACCACCGACCGGATCCCTTGTCTCACCAGGGAGGCTCTCCCCATTGTCCGCATCAGCACAGAGACTTTGGGAAACTGATACCTTCCCAATGTTTTTATCCCCTGCCCTGTATCATAAAAAGCACCATAACGGGTTTGCTCATAATCCCATCCATAAAAAAGAAAAGATTTTTTTCTATGACTCGATTTACGCCATTTAGCAGCATTCCGAAAAAATTTTAAAAGGGTTTTGAATACTTCAAAACGCTGATTTGCAACAACCTGACGATTTTGAAGAAGCAATATTCCCAATTGCATTTTTAAACCTTCTAAAATATCTTTCCATGTACCATAACGGGTTCTTAGCATTAAATTAGTTCGTGTACTACCGATATATGCATCAGGTTTTATCTCATTTTTGGACTGATAGGTATAATGCCAGACAAGAGCATCCGGGACATATTTAATTTTTAAACCCTGCTCCCTGAGCCGCCATGACAAATCAACATCCTCACCATATAAAAAAATATCTGTATCAAATCCTTTTACCTTTTCAAAAGCTGTCCGTCGGACAAATAATGCCGCACCACTTGCCCAGGATGTTTCCATGGTTACCGGATTATAGATCTTGGGGTGCTCGTAGGGAACCTGCCGCGCTTCCCAGGCTGCGGTTTCAATAGATGACGCCAACGCTTTTTCAGCGAGCGTTGCAAGGGCTTTTTGATCAAGCTCAACATCGGGATTCAGGATAAAGATAAAGTCCCCTTCCCCATCTTGAATAATAGCATTCTGAGCCGTTCCAAAACCAAGGTTCCTTTTATTTTCCTTAACAATAATTTTATGAAATTTACTTTTATGATCCTGTGCCAGATCGGTCAGTTTTAATATTGTATGATCATGGCTGTTATTGTCATAAAAGAATAGAGAAACAGAGTGAAGATCAACTCCCTGCTGTACATTCAAACTTTCAAACAATTTTTCCAGATGCATTTCACTGTTGTAGGTAACAATACTGATATCAATTGAGGGTGTCATTCATTTATACTTTATATATTTTAAAACAACTTTTTAATAATCATAATGCCCTGTCACACACAGCAAAGCATAGCTGTGTAAAGTGCAGAATCAAGTTTCAACATTTTACCCCAAAAGTTTTCTACTATTGAAAAAGCGTACAAAAGTCAACAAAAAACAGTATGTTTAAATCTGTTCTTGACTTCAATATAAAGCTTCAGTACAAGATTAAAACCTATGGATCGTCACATAAATAATTTCACTCCCTTATCGGTCGCCTGCGTAATACAATACGCTTGCTTCCTTTTGGCCTTGTGCCAAATTTTAAAATAGGGTTATTGTCTGACAATCTATAATAGTACGAAGGTGATAGCAGGAGCCTCAATTTTCCGCGGGGCCAGTGCCATATGACCCCGCGACAGGGTGATTCTAATCAAAATTGATCACAAATGAAAGGACAACTTGCCTATGTTTACCAGACCTGA
>CAZNFB010000133.1:0-7503 GCA_964572105.1 uncultured Desulfobacteraceae bacterium | reverse complement strand
GGGAGGAAGGCGTATTGTAATACGCAGGCGGCGATAACGCAGTGAAATTATTTATATGAACATCTATAGCAACTTTCTAACCGGACGTCCCTGATAAAATCAGTAACTATTTTGTATTTTTCCTGCAATTAATTCTTGCGTGAATTGTAATAAAGTTATAACGTCGGAACAAATAAAAAATATGAAATTAATACACATTGTTGGTTGTCAGAACAGTGGAAAGACAAAACTTATTATTGAACTTTTAAAAGAATTTAACGCAAGGGGCCTTCGGGTGGGGACAATTAAACATACCTCCCATTCTTATAACCTGGACAAACCCGGAAAAGACTCCTTCCAGCACAAAGCAGCAGGGGGGAATCCCGCCGCAATAGTGACAAAAGATCAAATGGCTGTATACCTCCCCCGGGAAGAAAATGAAAACCCTTTGGATAAACTGGCCCCTTTATTTAAAGGTGCCGATCTCATAATTATTGAAGGGTATGTCAAGGGCCCCTGGAAAAAACTTGAAGTCTGGAGAAAAGAAATTAATCCAGAACCCAGATTTGCACAAAGAAGCGATATTGAAGCAATCATTACAGATGATCACATGGAAACGAATCTGCCCCTATGGCCACGTAAAAACATTCCAAAACTTGTGAAAAATATACTAACACTAATAAAAATTAAATAGGAGGCTGTCCGAAAAGTCCCTTTTTCCCAAACTCTGCGTTATGCTCAAACAATTAAACGGGAAGTTTAATTGTATAATTTAAAAACTTTTCTAAAAATATGAAACTTTAATTTGTTATTAAGGAGGTTCTTATGGATAATAATAAGATTGTATTACACTATAAAGATGGTCGCATTATAAAAGGTAATACTAATAATTTTTTTCCAAATAAAAAGAATTTTCATATTAACAATGCAGATGGCCATAATGAAAATATTGACGTTGAGGATTTAAAAGCCATTTTTTTTGTTAAGCATATTGATGGCGACAAGAATTATAAATATGAAGATGACATTGCAGGTGCAGGAAAAAAAGTGAATATTGTTTTTAATGATAATGAAACTATCAAGGGGTACGTGCTTGGTTATTCACCTCAACACCAGGGTTTTTTTATGACACCGGCAGATATTTCCGGGAATAATGAACGAATTTATGCGGTAAATTCCGCAATTAAAAAAGTTACATTCATATAAAAAACAGGGAAATCTTTAACCCCTGTAATAAAATATCCAGGATCATGATATAATAGCATATACTCTATTCACTGGAATTAAAAAATGACAATGTCGAATCTTAATATACGAATCTTAAACATTCCTGCCACAATCATAATATCTTTTTTATTTTTCGCATGCTCCCAGAAAATATTTGCAGCAAGCCCCGGAAGTCTTCCCCTTCCCATTCATGCAGCCGAAGGGGTTGGGGGATTATGGCTTACCCATTCAGCCTATTTTGTTAACCCTCCGGTCGCCGGAAAAATCATGGGAAAACCTAGTATGGGAGCAATGTATGTCAATCTCGGCCATGAAAAATATATTGACCTTTTTTCCATGACCCAAACCATTGGAAACCGTGTTGAACTTGGATATTCTTGCATACGTGCCCACCTTGGTGACCTGCCCCAAAAAATAGAGCAGGCCACAGGGATTGATATCAGGGATCATAATGCAATTCTTCATAATTTTAATGGAAGATTTGCAATCCTTCAGGAAGGACATTTTGGCCTATCATGGATCCCTGCGATGACCATTGGTGTCCACTATAAATACAATTCAGAAATTAATAATATAAATGATGATCTGGGTGGAGCATTGGAAACGATTCACCTAAAGGATAATGATGGCTGGGATTTTACTATTTATACATCTAAAACAATCACCTGCCTCCCTAAAATAGTTTTTATCAGTCTTGGAGCCAGATCCACAAAAGGAGCACAAATTGGATTAATAGGTTTCACAGATAAAAGGCGTATTGTCGCCGAAGGGCACGTGGGGATCTTTTTATCAAAAAATTTTATTGCCGCAGTCGAATACCGGGAAAAACCTGATCAGTTTGATGATGCACCAGGTTTATTTAAAGGAGAGGATGACTGGTGGGCTTTATCTGTAGGTTATATAATCAATAACAACATGACAATAGGCGGAGGCTGGGGCCATTTCGGAGACCTTTTAAACCATAAAGCCAATTCTTCATGGGGCGTCGCAGTAAAATGGGAATTTTAAGCATCCAGATGGACTGCATAGATTGCCGGACAATTAATTTCACACCAGGTCAAAAAATTATCTGGCAATCTCTCAAAGACGCCCCACGATGCTAAAACGCCATCCCTTTTTCCACAAGTATTTTTACAGCATAATTCACCTTACCCATTGCTTTATATTTTTCAGTAAATTTATCAAAAGCATCACCCGAGGTCATCAATTCAACTGCCCTGCCCCATACACGCCACCCTTTTCTAGTCTCAGGATTAAGTGCAATCATGGATAAATTGGGATTCACCTTCAAATTCTCCATGGTTCGGGGAGACATTAGCTCCGCAAAAACCAGATGATCATCATCCAAAACAGTAGTGGAACCTTTTGCTGAAACATTCGGTTTTCCTTCCTGGTCAGCAGTTGCAACAAAAGATGGCTGAATTTCGGCTATAGCTTTTTTTAAATCATCACTGATCTTGCCCATTTTTAGTATCTCCTTTATTTAGGGTTGGTTATAACTTTGACCACAAAATATCAAAGCTGAAATTAGAAGTAAATAGTAAATACAAAAATATATTCATACAACGATTTATTTTTTCTTCCATATCACGGGTTCCTGATTTAACAAAAGACGTTTGACATTATCTCTATGACGTATGACAATCAAAACAGACATCACCAGGGCACAGATCGAAATAACAGCCTCTCCTGATGTTATCCATACAGAGAATGGGAGTATTGCGGCCCCCCCCATGGAAGCCACAGAAACACGTTTAAATACAAAAACAAGAATAACAAAAATCAAAAACGAAACGCCGCAGGCAACAGGGGCAAGTATGAAAAAACACCCCGCCGTGGTTGCAACACCTTTCCCCCCCCCTCTAAATCCTGTGAAAACAGGGTAAAGATGCCCCATAAAAGAAAAAAAAGCTACAAGGGAAACGAAGATTTCGGTCGGTACAGAAAACGGGCGTGCAATTAAAACAGCCAGATATACAGGAAATGCCCCTTTAAAAAAATCACCCCCAAGGGTCAGCAGACCCAGCATGGGCCCCGCAACCCGTGTTACATTGGTGGCACCTATATTTTTACTCCCCTTTTCTCTCACATCACCGCCGGCAAATATCCTAACTAAAACATAACCAGATGGGATAGAGCCTAGAAGATAAGCCAAGGGGATCAGCAAAAGCAGCTTGATTAATATTGGTTCCATGCTTATGATTATTAAAAATGATTAAATAAAAAAAATAACTTGAATCTTTTTGTTTATATTTTTATACAAAACATATCAAGAACAAATAAATAAAAGTTATAAATGGTCTGCCCAGATCAAAAATAGGGGAGAAAAGGAATTATCTGTTCTCAATTTTATAAAGAACCCGAAAATATTACGATAAAACTTCCGATCACGGATGTTCTGGATCTTCATACTTTTCATCCGAAAGAAGTGCCTGAGCTGCTCTCAGATTATTTCAGAGCCTGTATCGATATCGGCATATTCTCCATAAGAGTCATTCATGGAAAGGGTCGCGGAATTTTAAAAAACCGTGTACTCTCCCTTTTAAAGCTAAATCCCATGGTAAAATCATTCCAGGGAGCTCCCCCTGGAGCCGGCGGCTGGGGCGCAACAATCGTGAATCTAAAATCTCATAATAATATGGGACAATAACCATGAAATCCGTTAAAATTATAAATACTGTAAAAGAGATGCAAAAGCATTCTGACCTTATGATTCGTCAAGGGAAATCGATTGCACTTATTCCAACCATGGGCTTTCTCCATGAGGGCCATCTCTCATTAATGCAAGAGGGGGCCAGACATGCAGACCACCTTGTGGTAAGTATTTTTGTCAACCCCACTCAGTTCGGCCAGGGAGAAGACCTGGAAGCATATCCAAAAAATTTTGACAGGGATATGGACCTTTGCAAAAAAGAGGGGGTAGATGTTATATTCAAGCCAGATGCTCCGGAATTATATCCTGAAAATTTTCAAACTTATATAACCTTGGAAAAACTGCCCAACCATTTATGCGGGCTATCCAGGCCGGTTCACTTTAAAGGGGTGGCAACGATTGTCACAAAACTTTTTAATATTGTAAAACCCGGCATTGCAATATTCGGCCAAAAAGATTTTCAACAATTAGCTGTCATCAAACAGATGGTTTCCGATCTTCATATGACTGTAAAGGTAATAGGAGCGCCAATAATCCGGGAAGCAGACGGCCTTGCCATGAGTTCGAGAAATACCTATATCACACCCGAAGAACGACCGGCCGCCCTGTCACTTTTGGAATCGTTAAATAATGCAAAACAGCTTCTAAAAAACGGGGTCACAGATTCAAATATAATCATCAAAAAAACTACGGATATTGTAAAATCCCATGGTAATACCAAAATAGATTACATCTCAATATGCGATCCAAAAACCCTTGAGAATGTACAAAATATAAAAAAGCCTGTTTTAATGGCAATGGCTGTTAAAGTCGGCAAAACGCGTTTAATCGACAATATGATTTTAATTCCATGATTTTAACTCCAAGTTACTTAAAATCTCAATGCAACAGATAAATCTCGATGCAACAGATAAACATATAAACCATGTAGGAGAAAACCCATGAGCCGACAAAACTTCCTTTTCACATCTGAATCAGTTACAGAAGGGCACCCTGACAAAGTAGCAGATGCCATATCAGATTCCATATTAGATGCAATTATCTCACAGGATAAAGCCTGCCGGGTTGCCTGCGAGACTCTTGTAACCACGGGAATAGCGTTTATTGCAGGAGAGATAACCACCAACTGCTATGTTGACATACCGCAAATCGTAAGAGATACAATAAAAGGTATCGGGTATAATTCTTCTGACATGGGTTTTGACTGGCAAACATGCTCTGTAATCACCAGCATTGATCATCAATCCCCCGACATTGCCCAGGGAGTAAATGCAGGGGAAGGGCTCTATAAAGAACAAGGTGCCGGGGATCAGGGGATTATGTTCGGATATGCTTCAGACGAAACCCCCGAATTAATGCCAATGCCCATATTACTGGCCCACAGGCTGACTAAAAGGCTCGCTAAAGTAAGAAAAGATAATATTATTGATTTTTTAAGGCCCGATGGAAAATCCCAGGTAACCATAAGATATGAGGAGAGCGTTCCAAAATATATCGAAACCGTTGTAATCTCGACCCAGCATACCCCTGATGTTTCTTACGACCAAATAAAAGAGGCTGTAATTGAAGAAGTCATAAAAAAAGTACTCCCCACTGATATGGTTACCCCTGATACACGCTTTCTTATCAATCCCACCGGAAAATTTGTAATCGGAGGTCCCATGGGCGATTGCGGCCTTACAGGACGCAAAATTATTGTAGACACCTACGGTGGTCAGGGAAGCCACGGGGGGGGATGTTTTTCAGGAAAAGATCCTTCCAAGGTAGACAGAAGCGCTTCCTACATGGGAAGGTATATTGCAAAAAATATTGTTGCAGCGGGCCTTGCAAAAAAATGTGAGGTTCAGGTCGCTTACGCCATAGGAGTTGCAGAACCTGTCTCCATAATGGTGGATTTAATGAACACAGGCGTTATTCCCAAAAAGGAGGTCAAAAAAATAATTGCCCAGGTTTTTGACCTGAGACCCACAGCAATAATAGAAAATCTGGACCTTTTGCGACCAATATATCAAAAGACTTCAGCTTATGGACATTTTGGCCGAAATGAACCTGAATTTACATGGGAAAAAACAGATAAAGCAGAACTGATCAGGGAAAAAGCAGGTTTATAGATTTTAAAAAAAAGTAGATCCTCAAGGAACCAAAAGCTGTATAAAAAGGAGAAATTAAAAATGTCCTTATTAAAATTGGACCCATCATTACCATATAAGATTGCCGATATTTCTATTGCAGGTCTCGGTGAAAAAGAGATGAGCCTGTCGGAAAACGAGATGCCCGGTCTCATGGCTGTTCGGACGAAATACGGCCCAAAAAAACCTTTGAAAGGCCTGAAAATCATGGGGAGTCTCCACATGACCATTCAGACCGCCATGCTCATCGAAACCCTTAAGGAACTCGGTGCAGATCTAAGGTGGGCTTCATGTAATATTTTTTCAACACAGGACCATGCTGCTGCTGCAATTGCAAAAAGGGGATCTGCTGCTGTTTTTGCATGGAAAGGTGAGACCCTGGAAGAATTCTGGTGGTGCACGGAACAGGCTCTTATCTGGCCCGACGGTTCAGGCCCTGACCTTATTGTGGATGACGGAGGAGACGCAACTCTGTACGTACATCAGGGCGCACTCATTGAAAAAAATCCATCCCTTCTCCACGAAGAATATACCTCCCTTGACATGAAATGTCTGATGGACCGTATTAAAATCAGCCATGGGACAGACCCCCAACGCTGGACTCAAATTGCATCAAAAATACTGGGCGTTTCTGAAGAGACAACCACAGGTGTTCACAGACTTTATCACCTGGCCAAAAATAATGAGCTTCTTTTCCCTGCTTTTAATGTTAATGATTCAGTTACAAAATCAAAATTCGATAACCTTTACGGATGCAGAGAATCCCTTGCTGACGGAATAAAACGTGCCACTGACATTATGATCGCAGGAAAAACTGCTGTGGTCTGCGGCTATGGAGATGTAGGCAAAGGATGCGCCCAGTCTTTAAAAGGATTTGGCGCCCGGGTACTTATCACAGAAATCGATCCAATATGCGCACTCCAGGCATCAATGGAAGGTTTTGAAGTGCTTTTAATAGAGGATGCTGCTCCCCAGGGAGATATTTTTGTCACAGCCACCGGATGCTACCATGTAATCACCGGCAAACACATGCAAAACATGAAAAATGAAGCTATAATATGCAACATTGGTCATTTTGATAATGAAATTGAAATGAGTTATCTTACTGACAATCCTGATTTCAAAAGGGAACCTGTTAAACCCCAGGTGGACAAATGGACAAACAAATCAGGCAATTCACTGATCATCCTTGCCGAGGGAAGGCTGGTTAATCTAGGCTGTGCAACCGGGCATCCAAGTTTTGTAATGAGCAACAGCTTCACAAACCAAACCCTTGCCCAGATAGAACTTGCAACCAAAAAACATGAAAATAAAGTTTACACCCTTCCCAAAACCATTGATGAAGAAGTGGCTCGACTGCATCTTGACAGACTCGGTGTAAAACTCTCGAAACTTACGCAGGAACAGGCTGACTACCTGGGAGTACCTGTGGAGGGCCCATATAAACCTAAACAATACAGATATTAAAAAAACCGGATAACTATTCAGCAAATATATACGGCTTGTTTATCCTAA
>CAZNFB010000132.1:4399-7523 GCA_964572105.1 uncultured Desulfobacteraceae bacterium | reverse complement strand
GGGCGGATTCCATATCCGCCCAAGATACAGGGGCAGAAATGGATTCTGCCCCTACCCCAGCCAAACTCATTGTATTTACAGATATCAAGTTGATCATCTACAAAATTTGTAGCTAAATTTTCATTATAATTTTCTTGTTTTTTATGACAGGGTTTCAGGAGTAAGGTACTAAAGGGTTCCAAAACATGTTTAAATTTATTCATACAGCAGATATTCATCTGGACAGTTCTTTGCGCAAGCTCGATTCCTACGAGGGAGCACCTGTGGATGAGATCAGGCAGGCTGCCCGCAAGGCCTTTAATAATCTGGTGGAGCTTGCCATTTCCGAAAAAGTTGACTTTATTGTCATAGCAGGGGATCTTTATGATGGAGATTGGAAAGATTTTAACACAGGGCTCTACTTTGTATCCCAGACAGTAAAATTGCGAAATGCAGGAATTTTTGTTTATATTATCTTTGGCAACCATGATGCAGCAAGTAAAATAACCAAAAGCCTCCGCCTGCCGGACAATGTCCATACTTTTTCATCAGATAAACCTGAAACTTTTTTGATTGAGAACTTAAATGTCGCCATCCACGGCCAGAGTTTTGCCTCACCATCTGTGAAAAAAGATCTGTCACTTTTTTATCCATCACCTGTTTCAGGTTATTTTAATATTGGCCTGCTCCATACGAGCCTCTCCGGGCGGGAGGGACATGAGCCCTATGCCCCTTGCACTTTAGAAGGATTGCGCAGGCTGGGCTACGATTATTGGGCTTTGGGCCATGTTCATAAAAAAGAGATCCTTTGTGATGATCCTTTAATCCTTTTTTCGGGAAATATCCAGGGAAGACATATCAGAGAGACCGGTCCCAAGGGATGTATGCTGGTCAGTGTAGATTCCATGGAAAAACCGTCATTTGAATTCAGATCCTTAGATGTTATCAGGTGGGTAAATCTCAATATAGATGCAAAAGGTGCCCAAACCAGTGATGATATTCTTGACCTGTTTTCCGAAGATCTTGGGAACCTGTTAAATGAAAATCCTGGAATGCCTTTGGTTGTCAGGGTTTTTATAGAGGGTGAGACTCCGGCTCATGGGGAACTTTTTGCAGATCTTGAAAAATGGAACAATGAGATCAGGGGGGCTGCTTTGGATATAAGTGGAGAAATGGTCTGGATTGAGAAGATACGGATACGGACTCATCCCCCTTTATCTGAGCAAAATTTAAAAAAAGGGGAGGGGGCCATGGGGGAACTTGCAGGGCTTTTTGACGAACTGGGATCTGACTTGGATTTGCTCCTCACTTTATCTGATGAACTTAGCGATCTTGACCAGAAGATCCCCAGAGAAATAAAAGAAGATCCCGACGGAATAATCATGGATGATCCTGTATGGCTTAAAGAAATCCTGGAACAGGTACGGCCCATGCTCTTTCAAAGACTTATGCAAAAGGAGGATTAGGGTGAAGTTTCTTAAATTGAACCTTTTGGCCCATGGCCCCTTTACTGATACGGTTATCGACTTTACCAAAGGCACCGGAGGGTTTCACATTATCTACGGCCCCAATGAGGCTGGTAAAAGTTCAGCTCTGCGGGGATTAAGAAATATGCTTTACGGTATTCCCCAGCGTTCCATTGATAATTTTATCCACCCATATTCCCGAATGCGGATTGGAGGGACAATTCAATCTGCCCGGGGTGATCTCCTGGAGTTTGTGCGGCGAAAGGGAATACGCGGCACACTCCGTCTTCCCGATGATGGGGATATTATTGAAGAGTCTGTTCTCACCAAATATTTAAACGGTGTTGATGAAAATCTTTTTACTACCATGTTCGGTATTGATCATGGTGATCTTGTACGTGGAGGAAAAGAGATTATCCATGGGAAAGGGAATATGGGACAGCTTATTTTTGCTGCTGGCTCTGGTCTGTCCCGTCTCCGCAAAGTGCAAGAGCAGCTTAAATCCGAAGCAGACGCCCTTTTTAAACCCGCTGCAAAAAAACCGAAAATCAATGAGAATATAAGTGCTTTAAATAAAAATCGTAAAAATTTGCGGGATGCCCAGCTCCCTATCCGTCAATGGGAGGAGCATGACAAGGGATTGCGCATGGCACAGGAAAAAAAGAAAGAGATCGAAAAAGAACTGGAAGAGAAAAAAAGTTCTTTACATTACCTGAAACGTGTTGAGCAATCTTTTCCAATAATTGCAAAACGAAAAGAGCTGATAAACAAACTTCAAAGCTATGTAAAAGCAATACTTTTGCCTGAAAAATTTTCAGAATTACGGCGTGACAGGGTAACAAGTCTGGAATCTTTGAAAAATGACCGCCTCCAGGCAGAAAATAGCAAAAAAGATGTGGAGGATGAACTGTCAAGCCTTGAAGTTCCCAAAGATTTGCTGGACAGATCAGAGGAGATAGAGGAGCTCCACCGGGATATAGGGAGCCAGTTAAAAGGAGAAAAAAATAGAATAAGACTAGAATCAAGTATGAATTCTTTGCAAAAAGAGACAAAAGATATACTCAGCACCCTTGGGGATAATTTAAAAATAGAAGATGCGCATAACTTGCGGATTAAGGTCAAGGAAGCCTCACGTATTAAAACCCTGGGGCGTGGATATGACAAGATTATAACCCTGTTTGAAACCTCCAGACAGACAATTCCAAAACTTGCATCCAGCATAACCGCAGCAGACAAAAAGCTAAAAGAGTTGGGAATTGTCCATGAGATTGAGCCATTAAAAGATTCCCTGCGTCGGGCAGATGATTATAAGGTTTTGGAAAAACAGTATATTAATGAACAATCCGAAATCAAAATCGCATTAAAAACTCTGGAAATAGAGCTTGGGAAACAGACCATCTGGCAAGGGTCAGTAAAAGAGCTGGAGAGCCTTTGTGTGCCCGAGGCAGATATTATTAATATTTTTGAAGATAAAATCGGCGATTCTGAACTTGAAATTAACCGGTTAAAAGATAAATTACTTAAGCTTGAAAAAAGTCTGGGTGATGCTGAAAAACAGATCAGCGAACTTAATTTGAAACAGGACGTTCCCACAGAAAAAGATCTTGCAGCAGCCCGGGGAAAAAGGGACAAGGGGTGGCGGTTTATCCAGTCTATTTTGACTAATAGATCTGATTCTT
>CAZNFB010000132.1:0-4299 GCA_964572105.1 uncultured Desulfobacteraceae bacterium | reverse complement strand
ATAGATCTGATTCTTTTGAAAAAATCGATGATTATGCTGGTTATATAAAAGAAATACCCCAGGCAAAAACTTTGGCAGATGCCTTTGAAATCAGTCTTAAAAAGGCGGATGAAATTTCCGACAGACTCAGGCGGGAGGCTGATCGTGTAACAGCCAAAATCAAATTGATGGTGGATCAGGAATCATTTAAAGCGCAGATAGATCAAATGAAAAACCGGATTAAAGCTGCTCTGGAAAAAAAAGAAAAAATAGAAGAAGAGTGGGGCATTTTGTGGAAGTCGGCAAAAATATCCCCTAGAACCCCCAAAGAAATGAGAATATGGGGAGGAAACCACAGAATGCTTGCCCAAAAGGGGAGAGATATAAGACAACGTAAAGCAAAAGGGGATAAATTAAAAACCGAGATTGATCACCACATCAAAATATTAAACAGATGTATAAAAAAGATTGCAGGTGTAAATGGCGGGGAAAGAAAGAGGCTGACAGATTTAATTGAAGAAGGTAAGAAAATTATAGAATATGAAAATGATCTGCAAAAGAAGAAAAAACATCTGGAAAAAGAGAATATACGGCTTAATCAGGAACTTGAAGAGGCCCAGGCCAGGGTCGATTCCACAAGAGCAGAACTTTTAAAATGGGAAAAAAACTGGGAAGAGGCACTCTTACCTCTGGGTCTTCCTGCCGGTACTCTCCCTGATGATGCCAACGCTGTTATGGATGAACATCACAATCTGTTCGAGAAACTTAAAAAGATAGATGCCTTAAAAGAGGATCTCCGCGCCATTGAACGGGATAAAGAGACCTTCTGCAAAAAAGTTGACAGTATTGTAAATGCTGTGGCAAAAGATCTGGCCGGTTTTTTACCCCAGGAAGCAAGCCGTAAACTCAATGATAAATTAAGTATGGCAAGGGCTGCGTTTTCTAAAGAAGAGACCCTCTTGGGGCAGCTTAAAAAAGATAAAAGCAGAATTGCTAAAGCAGATGTAAAAATTTCAGAAATTGAAATTCATCTCAATCAGATGTGCCGGGAGGCAGGCTGCGAAAAATATGAACAGCTTGCCGAGGCTGAAAACAGGTCAAAAATACGCAGGGAACTGGAAAACGGAATAAAAGAGTTGGGTGAAAGGCTCCATCCTTTAAGTGGGGGGAATCTCATTGATGATTTTATTAAAGATGCTCTAAAGGTCGATCCTGATACCATGGAAGGTAAGATTGATTTGCTGGAAGAGGCTATTAAAAAATGTGGCAATAAAAAATCAGAACTGGATCAGACCATAGGAAGGGAAAATACGGAACTTGACAAAATGGATGGGAGCGCCGAGGCAGTCGGCCTGGCCGAAGAGAGCCAGATACTCATGGGCCGTATTGAAAAGGATGCACAGGAGTATGCCCGCTTAAAAATTGCGGCAAAAGTATTAAATATGGGGATAGAACGGTATCAGGAAAAGAGCCAGGGGCCCATCTTAAAAAGGGCATCTTCCCTTTTTAAATTAATTACAAAGGGGTCATTTGAAGGGATCCGCGCTGAATTCGATGATAACGGATTTCCTGTAATAGTAGGGGTAAGACCGGACAACGGGCAAATCGTCGCCGTTGAAGGGATGAGTGACGGATCAGCGGATCAGCTTTACCTTGCCCTGCGTCTTTCCGGACTCCAGGATTACCTGGCAAAAAATGAACCTGTACCTTTTATAATAGATGATATTTTGATAAAATTTGATGATACAAGGGCAATTGCAGCATTGCAGGCGCTGGCACAAATATCCCGGCAGACCCAGGTTATTTTTTTTACCCATCACACCCATCTTCTCAGACTCGTTGAAAAAAATATTGATGATTCAATCTTTGTTCAGCATCTTTTGATGTAGTCAGGGAACTGGAAGTTCTTTCAGGTTTCATGTCGTATTTGATCTGATAGAGACAAGGCATGCCTTGTCTCCACTGAAATTAGGAGCACTCAGGGAAAACCTTGCTCAATTTTTGAAACAATTTGTAACCTTTGAGGCATATGCCAGGAGCTGAAATGCATAATTTCAGGGGAGCCCCAGTCTACGCCTATATTTTTCAGGCACTTTGCATGTTTTCAACAATACTGCGTATTTGTTTTGCCATTTCAATTGTATTGCTTCCCGAAGGAAATATCTCTTTTATCCCCTCTGCTTTTAGAGCTTCAGCTTCATTGGGAGGTATTATGCCCCCTGCGACTATGGGAATTCCGTCTGGAATTTTATCTCCAACCTCTCTCATTAATTTGGGGAGGAGCAGGTGCTCATAATTCAGACAGCTTACACCAATGATATCGACATCTTCTTGAATTGCCATATTAGTAACAGCTTCTGTGCTTTGCCACAGCCCTGTATATATTACTTCCATACCAGCATCTCTTAAAGCAGAGGCAACCACCTTGATCCCCTGGTCATGGGAATCCTGACCGATTTTACACAGCAAAACTCTTATATTACGTTTCATGAGTGACTCCTTTTATTAATAAATAACATCAGGACGACCAAAACCAAAAACATCACGAAGTTCTTTAATAATTTCCCCGTGAGTTACATAGACTTTAACCGCTTCCATAAGCCCTTCAAAAAGATTACCTTCACCTGTTTCAGCAATTTTTCGAAGAGATTCCAGAGCTCTTTTTGCTTTATCCTGATCTCTTGTTCGTCTAAGCTTTTGTGTCCGTTCGATCTGTCTGTCTATTTGAGAAAAATCCATTTCATTCTGGGGAGGATATTTGACAGCTTCATTCTCAAGCTGATATTTATTGACACCTACCCAGGTCTCTTCGCCTTTATCTAATGCCCGTTGTCTTTCAGAGGCTGATGCTCTGATTCTTTCCTGGATATATCCTGCATTAACCGCTTCAAGCATCCCCCCCATTTTATCAACTGTTTCAATTTCTTCGCATATTTTTTCTTCAATATCTTTTGTTAAACTTTCAATAAAATATGAACCGCCCAGGGGATCCACAACTGCTGTGGCACCTGTTTCCTCGGCAATGATATTGTGGGTCATTAATGCCAGTCGCTGAGCATCCGGAGTAGGAGTCCATAATGCTTCATCATACGCATCAGTATGCAGAGACTGTACCCCTCCAAATACAGCGGCTAAAGAATGAAAAGCAGATCTGACAATGTTATTTGTTGCTTCTTTTGCAGCGAGTTCCACACCTGTTGTCTGAGCATGAAATTTCAGCAGCCAGGATTTTGGATTTTTGGCACCGAATTCATCCCGCATGATTCTTGCCCATATTTTTCGAAGAGCTCTGAATTTTGCAATTTCTTCAAAAAATTTCGAGCGAATATTAAAGAAAAAAGAAAGCCTCGGGGCAAATGTATCCACATCCAGGCCTGCCTCAATCAATTTTCTCACAAAAGCTTTTCCGCTTGAAAGAGCAAAAGCAGCTTCCTGTGCCGGCAATAGTCCACCTTCACCCATATGCTGTCCTACAATGCTGAGTGGATGCCATTTGGGAATATGTTTTATGCAGTAAATAACGTGATCAACCATGCCGCGTAAATGGGCATCTAAAGGAAATCTAATCTGCTGCTGACAACTCAGCCAGTGGGAAATAACATCCGATTGGTTCGATGTTCCCTGGAGAATGCTAATATCGATTCCCTGTTTTTGCGCCAATACAAAATACATTGCTATTAAAACATGGGGATTAGAGTCGTTAAATGCTGCTGAAATGGAATCAAGGGGGATCCCTTTAAAAGCGATCTCCATATCAAGCATGGAGTCTATGGGTGAACCTGTTCGGCCTACGATTTCTTTTTCCACCATGTCCGAATCATAACCCCGCATGTAAGAATTTGAACACGGAACAAAGCTGATACCGGTTTGTCCAGCCTCTAATAATACTTTTTGCCTCTTGTTAAAGGACTCCACACTCCCATGACCTACCAAAAAACGTTTTGTCCATAGTTGTTTGCGGTACATTTCAGGGTAAATGCCCCTGGTAAACGGATATTCACCAGCCTGTTTGGGTTCAGACTGATCTATATCTTTTACATCATCAGATGTATAAATGGTCTTAAGTTTACTGCCCCACGAAGTTTTATGCTCCCTGGTAGCTTCATCTGACTTTAACTTGCATTCATCATTCAATGTCATAATATTACGTCCTTTTTATTGAATATTTGTTAACAGCGATATGACTATCCATAACTCATTGAACTTATCTGGTTTCAAATTTTCACTAAATCGCTGGCAGGCCGCGAGGATTAAAGAATGTATGATAACTGCTTAGGTTTGTTCAATTTTTAAACTTTACTAATCTGGCAAAAGGGAGCT
>CAZNFB010000131.1:0-7542 GCA_964572105.1 uncultured Desulfobacteraceae bacterium | reverse complement strand
CTACTGATATCAAATATAGATTGTCACATAAATAATTTCACTGCGTTATCGGTCGTCGGAGTATTACAATACGCCTTCCTCCCTCTGGCCTTGTGAAATGAATTATCTGACAATGCTATAGCATTCCCGGAGGAAAAGGACTATTTATGCGTATTCTTCGTTTCATAGATGAAAATAAACAGATTCGTTATGGATATAATTATAATAACGGACTCGCAACCATACTGGAAGGAGATCTATTTACCGGATTAAAGGATACAGGGGAAAAAGCGGGCGTTATGAAGTGGCTTGCTCCGGTTGTTCCTTCTGCAATTCTTTGCATTGGATTAAATTACCATGACCACGCAAAGGAAACAGGTTCAAAAATACCCCGGTATCCTATCCTGTTCATGAAAAATCCGGCAACCCTTACCAACCCTGGTGATCCCATAGTAATTCCCCAATCCTGCATGGACCCCATGGAAGTCGATTATGAAATTGAACTTGCTGTGGTTATTGGAAAACCGGCAAAGAATGTGCCCGCTGAAAAAGCCCTCGATTATATTTTTGGATATACAGTGGCAAATGATGTTTCCGCAAGAAGATGGCAGAAAAATGCAGGCGGAGGGCAGTGGATACGCGGCAAAAGCTTTGATACTTTCTGCCCTTTAGGCCCTGCGCTGGTTACTTCAGACACGATTAATGATCCGCAAAATCTTGCTCTGGAGACCATTGTAAATGGGAAAATCATGCAAAAAACAAATACCAGCGATATGATTTTTTCCGTTGCTGAAATTATTGAGTATCTTTCTTCCGGAATGACACTCCTCCCCGGAACCGTGATACTGACAGGAACCCCCAAAGGAGTCGGTTTTGTTCGAAAACCACCGGTATATCTTAAGCCCGGAGATATGGTTGAAATGACCATAGAGCAGATCGGCACCCTAACCAACCGTGTAATTTGTTAATCCCTTATCATATAAGGAGTAACCCTTGAAAATCCTTGCCCCTTCGTACAAAATTTTATTCATGGAAAATGGTGATACTATTCTAAACAGAATCGAGGCTGCAGGGCGTACCTGCTATAAATCTGAAGAAAAAATTACACCAGGTTCCTCTAAAAGTTTTGTAAAACAGATCATTAAATCAGGGCACCATAGTGTTATAGAGCATGTGAACATAACCGTAAAATTTATCTGCGACAGAGGGGTGAGCCATGAACTGGTCAGGCACAGACTGGCGGCCTATAGTCAGGAAAGCACCAGGTATGCGAATTATTCCAAAGATAAATTTGAAAATGAAATAACTGTAATTAAACCAGTTTTTTGGGAAAAAGGGTCAAAAGAGTACTCCAAATGGGAAAATGGGATGGAAAATGCTGAAAAAATCTACCTGGATCTGATTGCCGAAGGGGCAAGACCGGAACAGGCCAGGAGTGTACTGCCAAACAGTTTAAAAACAGAAATTGTCATGACATGCAACTTGAGAGAATGGCGGCATGTGTTGAACTTGAGATGTTCTAAAGCAGCTCACCCTCAGATTCGGGAAATAATGCTCCCCCTGCTGACAGAATTTCATAAAAATATTCCGGTTATTTTTGACGATCTCTATGAAAAATTTTCCAAATGATGAAATTTACGGCAGGAAACTCCATGGAGGAAAAATGGATTCCATAAAATTTACTGACCACAAAAGAATAGAAAAAATTAACCATATGCAGCGTGATTTTTTCGGCAAAATTACCCATATATTCGATCCGCCCCTACCAGAAGGAGTCCCTGAACGTCTAGAAAAAATTGTAGCATCTGCCAAAATAGTTAAAAAAAATGTAATTCTGGATGTGGGATCAGGAACCGGAATACTTATCCCTTTAATTCACCAATATCATCCGGAAAGAATACATGCCTGTGATCTGTCAGAAGCCATGCTGAAACGTTTGAAAGAACAATATCCTTACGCACAAACAGTTGAAGCGGATATTAGGGATCTTTCTCTTCCTGATCAGAGTATTGATGTTACGTTTGTAAATGCCTGTTATTCAAATATTGCAGATAAACAGGGCTTTTGTAAAAATATAGACCGTATGATGAAAACCGGAGGCCGCCTTGTAATAAGCCATCCCATGGGAAAATCCTTTATCGATCTTTTACGGGATAAATCACCTTTTCCTTTGGATGATTTTCCAGACAAACAAGAAGCAGAAAAACTTCTTGAGCCCTTCGGATTCAGCATAAAACAGTTCACTGATTTACCAGAACTTTACATTCTTGTTGCACAAAAAAACGATTGAATAATTTCGCAATAAATCTATAGATCTTCAGATAATAAATTTTATACGGCCAGATGTTAGAACTGAGCTATGGTGAAATTTAACAAGCTCTGGCTGTTTGAGCGTAGCGAGTTCCAGAGGTTTTTAAATTTTATTATAGCTCAGTCTATTGCTGAAATTATTTATGTGACGGCCTATATGATTTAACTCCTGTTTTTTAAAATTAAATTGATCAAAAATTTCAAGATATATATTAAACCTGCCGATATCTTTAGTATATATAGACGGTCACATAAATAAATTCACTCCGCTATCAGTCGTCGGCGTATTATAATACGCCTTTTTCCCCTGGCCTTATGCAAATGTTAAAATCGGGTAATTATCTGACAGTCTATGGAAAGGAGATTAAAATGGACTTAAATGCTCTTTTTACTTCAATAGATGGTCAAAGCATCACAAACCAGATATTTATAAATGCCAGCCAACAGCAGGCCCAGCTTGAGACCCTGTCCAGCCAGGCATTGTCAAAAGGGATTGATCTGTATCAGGAAAAAAAATATGAAGATGCTGCCAAAGAATTTCAGCGTTCCTTCGGGATAACTCCCAATTCATCGTTTTCAGCAGATGCTGCCAAATATTTATCCATGGCTTATGAGAAAACCGGTAAAACAGATAAGGCGGTTGAAGCCCTTAAATCATCCTTCCGCTATCATCCGGAAAACGATGACCTTCATACTGAACTTGGTAATCTTCTTTTTTCAAATGAGCGATACGATGAGGCTTTAACCGAATACAAGGAAGCTGTAAGGATTAACCCCAATTCCAACAATCATTATTCCCTTGGACAGGGATACCTTAAAACCGAAAAATATAATGAAGCTGAAACCGAATTTAACACTGTTCTCAGGATGGAACCAGGAAAGCCCAATGGTGATTTTGGACTTGGCCTTACATATAACAAAAAAGGTGAATACAAAGAAGCGATTGAATCTTTTGAAGAGGCCATAAGAAAAAAAAAGGATTTTTATGATGCCTATGCTGAAATAGGATATGCTTATGCAGATATGGGTAATATTAAAGAAGCTGATGAATTGGTCGAGTTTCTTGAAGGAAAAGATGAAAACCTGAGTACAACCCTTAATATGTATATAAACAAGGTGGAACCGCCAAAAATATTATTTGCATGGTCCACTGGAACTTTCAGCCATAATCTTTCTGTAAACACATCAGTCGCTTCCTTTGATCCATATCTTGAAAATGCCGGCGCATCGCAAACTTTCACCATGAAATTTCAATTTAACAAGGAGATGGATAGATCATCCATTGAAAACCGTTTTAACTGGGCAATAGAAAAAGGTACAGGATACGGCCCCGGCGAAGCCTACAATTTTGGTATGCCTGTCCCTGATACTGAAATTACAATCGGGCAATACCCAGATTCTGTATTGTACGACGCAGATACAAGATCAGCAACAATAAATTTTACCATTACCCAAAATGAGACTGCAGACGGTACTTTAGATCCTTCACATATAAAATTTAAATTCAACGGGGAAGATACCGATGGAATTAAAATGAGTTCGGATTTCGACGAGTACAGCGGTTTTTCAGGTATTGCTTAATTAAGATGACTCTTTATAATTGATTTTACAATATTAATCACAAAGAGTCACACAATAAAAGGCAAGCCTATTCTTTCAGAAAAAGATCAATAACCCTTCCAACCTTGTTCTTAAACTCATGGGTTACTTCATCAACATCTTCCAGATTAGTGATAACATGGGGTGTAATAAGAATAATAAGCTCTGTTTTTTCCACACTTAATGTATCTTTTCCGAATAAAAATCCTATTACCGGTATTTGACCAAGCCATGGAACACTGGATTGTCCATCAGATTTTTCTTTTTTTATGAGCCCTCCAATAACTATGGTCTGCCCATGTTTTGTCGTAAGGGTCGATTTGACATCCCTTTTAAAAAATGACGGATAAGTTTCGCCCCCCACCTGGACATCCTTGCTCAAATTACTGACTTCCAGCGCTATTTCCATGGTAACAAGCCCGCGTTCATTAATATGTGGTGTAACAGAAAGGATTACCCCTGTATTCCTGTACTGAATATTTTTTTGAAGCAGAGGTTCGTTCTGACTGGTATATTGATACTCCGAAGTGGCCACAGGAATCTCGTCTGAAATGTCTATGGTAGCCTCTGTGTTATCAGAGGCCAAAATCGATGGAGAAGAGAGTATATCAACTTTATTTTCACTGGCAAGGATTGAAAGAGCTTGAGACCATCTTTCTGCTTCTCCTATAACATATTGCAATCCCGCAGCACCAGCAGCTGCACTCAAAAGAGATGTACTAGGAGTACCTCCGTCTCCTTTTACATAATTCCACTCTACTCCGAGTTCAGTACTGTTATCCAGAGAGACTTCTGCTATTTTTACCTCTATCAGGACCTGTCTTGGTACAATATCGATTTTACTTAAAACAGATTGAATAATCATATAATCTGCGGGTCTGGCCTCTATTATCAGAGCATTTCTAACCAAATCAGGAACAATTCTGACCTTATCCCGCAAAACCCCCGAATCAAGAGCAGCCACAGCGGCTTTGGCTATTCCCTTTTTTCCATTTTTTTTAGATTTATCAGATGAACGGGAGAGAGGATTTCGTGGTTTGATTTTCTTTTTATCCTTTTTAACTCCCCCTATATCCTGAGCTGTACTTTCATCTGAAAAAACCTGATTTAAAAGATCAGCCAATTGCTCTGCTTGGCCGTTTCGCACAGAATAAACATAAATTCGAGACTCACCTGTTTCACTGGATACGTCGATCTGTTTTAAAAATTCATCAACCCTTTCAAATACACGTAAATTTGAACTTATAACAAGGAGATAATTAAGCCTTTCTATCCCTAAAAAAGTCGTATGAGTAACATCTTTACCCACAACAGACTTAAAAACAGTATCGAGGATAGTCTCCATTTCAACGGCATCCATATACATAAGAGGATAAAATCTATAGTGAAATCTTCCAAAAGAATCAACATCAAAATTTTGCATCAATTCCAAAGCCTTACTCACATTATACCCGGTATCAACCAGAACCAGTGAATTGGAGCTTTCGTGGGATAATATAATTCCATCTGAAGACATAAAAGGTTTAAGGAGCTTGGCCATTTCTTCTGCTGAAATATATTTAAGCTGAATTATTTGTATGATCACCCCTTCCATGGGAGTATCCCCCGGTTTAATGCCGGATAATGCCAAACGGCTGGGAGCCTCTTTAAGCTTAACTATCTTTAAGAGTCCTTCATAATTAACAGCAGTTAGGCCATTTGCTTCCAGTATATGATAAAAAACAGGCAAAAGATCTTTTTGTTTTATCTTACCGGATGTATGAATTGTAACTCTTCCGCTGACTTTTGGGTCAACAACATAATTAATATTTAAAGAATCTGCCATAATCCGAATAACTTCATAGATATCGGCATCATCAAAATTAAAAGCAATTTCATCATCCCCGTTTTTGAGGGAAGGAAGCTGTTGATCAGAATCACGGGATACAACTTTATACCCAAGGGGCGGATTTGATTCATCTGTCCGCTTTGCTGAGATGACCGGGAATTCAACAGGGGGAAAAGCAGCTTTGCTATCTGGATATATTGCCTGATCATGAGATATTTCAGAAGTTAATTCCTCTTTTTTTACCTGGTCTTTTTCCTTGTTAAAGATGGGAGTATTTAAACTATCTGCATCACTCCCCTCCCCTGTTATATTTTTCGTTTCTGCTTTTTCATCAACTAAAGAAGCTGTTTCGCTTAAAGATGGCTGATTCCTCCTTTGATCTTGCAAAGGAGGAGGTTTTAAAGCACATCCGGCTGCTAAAAATAACAAAATAAACGAATAATGCATAATTCGTTTTTTTATCAATCTTGCACACATTACTAAATTATCCTTTTTTTATTGTAACTATTTAGGCTGATATATAATAAATAGTTACTTTTTATTTTCCCCATTAAAACGGAAAGTTACCTTATTTAAATTTACCAGTAAGCTTTTTTTTATTTAATAAGCGTTGATTTTTTTTAAATTTTTCACTCTCTTTAATTTTAATAACCTTTGTTTTTGCTTTCCGTCTGGTTTTTTTGATTAATCGTCTTTTGGGCTTATTTTTATCATATAACGAAACCTCATATTTTTTTCCTGATCGTTCCAGAAAAATCTTATCTTTTTCTATTCCAGCCAGATTATAATCAAGGATTGTATCTCCTATCTTCATCCATGAAGATTTTTTTAAAGTTTTTTTACCCTTTGGTATCTTTTCGAAATTACCAATAAGGGCAGCCCTGTTATCCTCTGAAATCATTACACCGTATACCACAATTTTTTTTGCAACAGCCAGAGGAAGTCCTTTTGCTCCAATCTCAGGATTTTCCTGGTCAAATTCAAGCCCTTTTCTTTCTGGAGAAAAAATATCTTTTTCCAGAATCACCTCATATGTCGATTCATCAGGAATTCTTCTTATATATGCAAAAGTAATATCATTTTGTTCAGGGGGCTCAACCAGTGTTATTTTTTTTGCACCTGGTTTTTCATCAAACCAGACACTGCAGGCCTTAACTCCAAAAAAAAATATAATGCTTAAAAGTACCAGAATGACAATCCATACTTTTGGAACCATAGAAACCACCGTTTCGTTTAAAGATCTTTCTTTTTCATCAGGCCTTCCACCGTAAGAACAGATGAAAGCCATCCTGTTTTAGCCTTGTTTCTTGTTCTGATGCGTATATCTTTTATCCTTAAAAAATTTGACGAAGTTCCTATTTTATAAAGGATCTCCTTTAGCTCTCTGCTAGTTGACTGTATGCTGAATTGCACAGAAACATTGATATACGGAGAATCACTATCCTTCGAAGGGCTTAACACACGCATACTTTTTATCTCGACATTGCTCTTTGCCATAATCCCCTGGAGAATATTCTGAACCTGTACAGCAGCCAGGGCAGGAGTTGCGCCTGGTAAAAGAGATTTTTCCAAGTCTTCAACTTTTAATTTAAGAGATTCCAGCCTTCCTTCCAAAATCTCCTTATCCAGCAAAGAAGCCTTGTATTTTTCAAGCATCTTCTGCTTTAACGCAATTTCCGCTTCAGGGAGATGAAGTCCCTGCACAACAGGAAACATCCTGTAAAAAATAACTACTAAAAAAAGTACTGTTACTCCAACAAAAAGATATTTTCTGTTTTTTAAGAATTCCAAATTTGAGATTTGTATCATATTAGCACCATAGCTAA
>CAZNFB010000130.1:0-7560 GCA_964572105.1 uncultured Desulfobacteraceae bacterium | reverse complement strand
GGCAGGCGCCTCAACACTTAAAATTGCGAACTTATTTCGTCCCCGTTCCTAAGCTGAAGTCTGAAAATGGCAAAGTCTTAAATCGATAATAAAATAAGGAGTGTTATGCTGAAAAAGGTATCATTAAAAGTTCAGATACTGCTCGGGTTTGCAGCTATTCTTGTTATTATGCTGGCTGTTATTACAATCGGTTTCACAGGAGTTGGAAATATTGTGGATGATTCTGTTGATATGATAACAGGAGAAGATATTAAATCTCAAATAAGAGGTCAGCAAATCAATCTTTTAAACTGGGTGGCAGGTCTTTCTGAATATTTGAGCAACCCGGAAATAAAAGAATTAACCATTCATACAGATTTTAAAAAATGTGGTGTGGGAAAATTTCTTTACGGAAAAGAGCGTAAAAATGCAGAAAAAACTGTTCCTGCTCTGGCCAAAATATTTAAATCAATGGAAACGACACACAAGCAGATTCATGGATCTGCTTTAGAGATAGAGCGTAACATGAACAACCTGAACATCGGTGAAACATTGATTTTTTTTAATAATGCCGAGGTACAATTACGGATTTGGAAAGCAAATTTACTTGATGATATACTTGGGGAAAAAGAGACTCTTTCAGTTAATTTAGACGGAGGAAAAAGTGCTTTTGGTAAATGGCTGACAAGTGGTGAGGCTGATGCTTTTGAAAAAGAATTTCCGGCTTTTGCTTTTACAGTCCAGAAGCTTAAAGCGATTCATAAAATGGTTTATACTATGGGTGGCCTGGTTAATAAAAAAATAGGTTCAGGGGATTATGACGGAGCACTAAACCTTGCAAAGGGAAGATTGTCTGTCATACATGGAAAGATTATAAACGACGTAGGGGAGATGTCTGATCTTGTAAAGGAACATGAGTTTGGTCAAAAGGAAGCAGCTCGTATTTTAAGCAGCGTAACCACAGAAAAAAAAATAAAGCTCCTTGAACTCATGCAGAGTGCAGATCAAATAATAGACGAAAATATAATTGGACAGGATTACGTTTTGGCAAGTGCCGGGAAATTAAGAAAAATTATAATGATGATAGGTGTATTTTCCATGATTCTGGGAATTATTTTAAGTATATTTCTTGCTAACCGCATAACAGGTCCGATAATTAAAAGCGCTGAGTTTGCCAAGGCAGTGGCAGGTGGTGATTTTAAACAACAGCTAAGCATTGGCAGAAATGATGAAATAGGGACTCTTGTAAAAGCACTCAACAGTATTGTTGTAACCCTTGGAACAATGTTTAAGGAAATTTCAGGAAATATGGATCAATTATCTGCTTCATCTGTAAACCTTAAAACCATTTCCCATCAAATGACCTCCGGGTCAGAGGAGACTTCTCAAAAAACAACCCTTGTTGCAGCCGCTGCAGAAGAGCTTAGCTCAAATATGAACTCGGTTGCAGCAGCCATGGAACAGGCATCAACTAATGTGGGGATTGTGGCAACGGCTGCAGACAATATGGCATCGAATATTGATGAAGTTGTCCAGCATACTGAAAAAACATTTAAAATTACTGAAAATGCTGTTCTTGTTTCCAACAGTGTTTCTGAAAAAATGAAAGAACTGGATATGGCTGCTAAGGATATAGGAAAAGTGACGGAAACAATAACGGAGATTTCCGATCAGACAAATCTTTTGGCCTTAAACGCAACCATAGAGGCTGCCCGTGCCGGCGAAGCAGGAAAAGGGTTTGCAGTGGTGGCCAATGAAATAAAGGAGCTTGCCGGGCAAACAGCAAATGCCACAAAGGAGATAAAAAATAAAATCGACGGGATTCAGGGCTCTGTCAGCGTAACAATTACCGAGATAGAGGAAATATCAAAGATCATAAATGATGTAAATCAAATGGTATCTACAATTGCAGGATCTGTTGAGGAACAGTCGAATACCACAAAGGAGATTGCAAACAATGTTGGCCAGGCATCGGATGGAATTTCTGAAGTGGCGGAAAATATTGCTCAAAGCTCCACAGTATCCGGTGAGATCGCCAGGGATGTTTCTGTCGTAAATCTGGCTGCAAATGAAATTACAAACAGCAGTTCCCAGGTCGATTCCAGCTCCATGGAGCTTAGCAGTATGGCTGAAAAATTAAAAGCACAAATGAAAAGATTTAAAACATAGGGGTTTGGTTTTATTTTGGGTCGAAATTAAAACCAACCTCAAACATAGCCCTAGGGAGGTTCATATGCAAGGGACAAGTAATGAAAAAACAGACGGGAAATCCATTGAACTTGCAACCTTTTTTGTTGGGAGTGCTTTTTGCGGTCTGGATATATTGAATATCCAGGAGATCAATAAGCTCATGGAGATGACCCATGTTCCCCAGACTCCTGATTATGTTAAAGGTATATTAAATCTGAGGGGACAGATTGTAACGATAATCGATCTCAGGAAAAAGCTAGGTCTTGCCGCAACAGGGTCAAAACAACAGAGCCGGAATAACATTATAGTCAAATCAAAGGATGAATATATAGGATTTCTCACAGATGGGATCTCCGATGTTCTACGTATTAATTTAAATGAGGTGGAACCTCCCCCTGCCAATATCGGCGGTATTCAGGGGATATTTTTTAAGGGAGTCTATAAAACAGAAGATAAGTTGATCGGCCTGTTGGATATTGATAAGGTATTAAAGGTGGACGAATAGTTGATTTTTTTCATGAGCAACAGGTTATTTTAACAAATAAAATTGATGGGGACTTGATGATTAAGACTAAGCCATTAACTGTTCTTGTTGTTGATGATACTGCTATTTTTAGAAAAATTATAAGTGATGTTTTAGCTGAAATACCGGATGTGGAGGTAGTGGGAATAGCGCATAATGGTAAAATAGCACTGGATAAAATAGTCTCTCTGAAACCTGATTTGCTGACCCTTGACATAGAGATGCCTGAAATGAGCGGAATTGAGGTTCTCAGGCACCTGAAAAAAGAGAAAATTAATACAGAAGCTATTATGCTCAGTTCCCTGACCGATGCAGGAAGTGATATGACAATAAATGCTCTGGAGCTTGGTGCATTTGATTTTATCACCAAACCCCAGGGGAACAGCCTGGAAGAAAATAAGCAGGCTGTCAGAGACTCCATTGCACCGATACTAAAAGCCTTTGCCCTGCAAAAGGCGATAAAAAAGACTTTAAGAATAAAACCTCCATTAACTAAAAAAAAGGGTATTTCACCTGTAAAAGAAGATAAAAAGGCTGCTGTAACTGATAGAAAAAGGAACAAAACAACCAGATTGAAAAGAGGAAATGCCCAGCTTGTGGCCATAGGAATTTCAACAGGAGGTCCCAACGCTCTTGCCGTCATGCTCCCTGAAATACCCCATGATATTGGAGTCCCCATATTAATAGTTCAGCATATGCCCCCTGTTTTTACGCAATCCCTTGCAAAAAGCCTTAATTTGAAATGCTCAATAGAAGTAAAAGAAGCGGTTAATGGGGAATCTTTAAGACCCAATACAGCTTTCATAGCACCTGGGGGAAAACAGATGAAAATTATTGCAGGGGCAGATGGTAAAAAAAGAATAATTAAAATTACTGATGATCCCCCTGAAAACGGCTGTAAACCATCAGTAGATTATCTCTTCAGATCAGTGGCTCATCATTATATCGGCAGGGCCACCGGAGTTATAATGACAGGGATGGGCATAGATGGAACAGAGGGGCTGAAGCTCATGAATAAAAATGGATCAACAATTATTGCCCAGGATCAGGAATCATGTATTGTTTTTGGAATGCCCAAGGAACCTGTTAAAGCAGGAATTGTCGATCTGGTGGTCTCTCTTAAAAATATCGCTGGGGAAATATCGAAAACAGTTGCCAGGAAACAGGTAAAAAAATAATATGAAAAAAATAACTCCAGAAGAAGTTAAACTTATTTCAGGGTATATACATGGGGTATCCGGAATAAGCCTTGATCAGAGTAAGGCATATCTTTTTGAAACAAGGCTTGGCACTTTGCTTGAAGAGCTGAATTGTTCTTCCTTTAGGGATTTATATTTTAAAGCAATGGGAGACAAGGGGAAGGTCATTGAAAAAAAAATAATCGATGCCATATCCACCAATGAGACCCTGTTCTTTCGTGATAATAGCCCCTTTGAGATGCTGAAACATAAAATAATTCCTGATTTAATTGACAGCAGAATGCCTAAATCTTCTATTTTGCCGACGAATCTTAAGATTTGGAGTGCGGCATGCTCCACGGGACAAGAGGTTTACAGTATTGCCATTATTTTAAAAGAACTTCTTCCTGATATGAAGAAATTTAACATACAACTATTAGGCACGGATATTTCCGATACTGCAGTCAAACAGGCTAGTTATGGTAAATATAACAAATTTGAAATTGAACGGGGGCTCTCTTCTGGTATACTGAATAAACATTTTACCTCCGAGGGAAACTCCTGGAAAATATCTGATGAAATCAGAGCCATGGCCTCTTTTAGAAAAATAAATCTAATGCTTCCTTTTTCAGCCCTTGGCAAATTTGATATTATTTTTTGCAGAAACGTGGCTATATATTTTACTCTCAAAGACAGAAAAAAGCTTTTTGATAAAATCGGGGATAAGCTGGAACCTGGTGGTTTTCTTCTAATAGGATCAACAGAATCTTTAACCGGAATAAGTACTAAATTTGAACCAAAAAGGCACATGAGATCTATTTTTTATCAGTTAAAAGGATAGCATAATGACTAAGCTAAGAATACTTGTTGTTGACGATGATCCGGCTACACGGTATCTGGTAACCAAAAAGCTGGAAAAGGCGGAATATGAGGTGGAAACCGCAAAAGATGGGATGGATGCGGTAAACATAATATCAGAATCATACTTTGATGTTGTGCTTACAGACCTGATGATGCCCGGAGAAATAGACGGGATAGGTGTGCTGGATGCGGTAAAAGAAAAAGACAGGCATATGGAGGTTATTTTGGTGACAGCATATGCATCCGTAGAAACTGCGGTTATGGCCATGAAAAAAGGGGCTGCTGATTATATTCAAAAACCGATTAATTTTGATGAATTAATGATAAAATTGGAAAAAATAGGTACTTTATTATCAATGGCCAAAGAGTCAGAGGACCTGCGTGAGGCCATGGATGTGACAGAAAAAAATGCAAGCCATGTAATCCAGGATCTGGAACTTATGGTATCTGGGCTTCAAAAAAAATTAAATGCGGCCGTGGACGCCTTGTCCAGGGAGGCCATGGATGAAAATGAGCGGATAAATATAGCTCTTGACAACCTTACTGCACCCATTGAAGGTTAAGGGCTCGCTCAAACTGGAATAGGGGAGGGACGTCCCTTATATACCCCGATTTAATTACCTTTTACCACAGGATCTGCATCAGGATCAAAAGGGTTTATACGCATTTCCAGGGAGAAGAGGTATCCGTAATTTTTTTTCAAATAATGCATGTAACGGAGCCATTCAAATATCAATAAGTGATATACCCGAACAATGTCACCTTCGAGATGCTTACGGTCAGAATCCAATAAATTAAACAAGTCTGAACGGTTCAACAGTTCATCACGGAGATGAAATAAGGCGCGGAGCAGTGCTGTAAAATTCTCATGTTCCTGAATGATCGGATTTTCAAGCAGCCTTAAAAGTAAATCTGATCTGTTTCGCAGATATTTCATAAGGGTAGAAAAATCAGTACGGCTAGAATCTATTATAAGACGTTGTTTCTTCAGGACTCTGTATGCTTTATCAAAATCGTCATCTTCCCATTTTTTTGAAATTTTGAGAATACCATGCAGGGTTTTAGTGTCAGGGTCAAGATGTGTAAAACGATTCAGGAGTTCGTTACCCATTTCGCTGAAAAACAGTCCTGTTACCATATCAAGTTTTTCTTGTCTGATTAACTCTTCACGGCGATTGACAAATAAATCAGTAATACTGGCTATCACGCCGAGAAATGTTCCAACTCCGCCGACAATAATTATCAGAGTTAGAAATTTTCCAATGTCGGTTTGGGGGTGGATATCGCCGTAACCCACAGTGGCCATGGTTACAAGGGAAAAATAGATCGCATCTGTTAACGACATATTTTCGATTAACATGAACCCTGTGATACCGACGGATAAAAGAAGAGTTATCACTGTTAAATAGATTTTAAGACGAATTTTGATTTCATCTGTCATTTTCAGGCTTTGTGAAAACATATTGTTACAATTTAAATTGTCTGATATTTAATTGTCATTATGCCTTTGCTATCCATCATTTAAAAGAAGCTGAATCATGTCGGTTAAAAGGTTCTCGGATGTTATGCATACTTCTTTTTTTTGATCTGGTAAAACGAACTCAAGACATTTGCAATGAAGTCCCAACCGATGGTAGGAGAGAGTATCTTTTAAATAGCGAATAGATTTTTTCGATCCGTACCGCGTATCTCCTGTAACAGGATGGCCGGAAAGTTTTGCGTGGCGGCGAATCTGGTGTTTTCGACCGGTCATCAGTTCAATCTCCAGCAAAGAATAATGGTTACTTTGCTCTAATATTCTGTACCGGGTCATACAGTTTACAAGCCTCCCCTTACCAACAGGGGCTTTTCTGCCACCTGCTTCTTTTGATAGGGGATAATCCCATATATGAGATTGATCATTCCCTTTTTCCTGATCAAAACAACCATGTACAAGGGCAAGGTATCTTTTTTTAACCATCCCCTTCATAAACAGTTGAGACAAGCCGCGCAGGATGTTGATCTCCGTAGCAAACAATATCACGCCGCTGGTCTCTTTGTCCAGCCTGTGAACCGGATGAATCTGGAAGGAAGAGTTTATTCCAAGATGCTTTTTTAATAAAGCGTCCGAACGAATCCTCTCAGAGAGCAGGTAAACAAGATCTTTTCCGGGATCATTATGCACACTCAATCCGCAGGGTTTGTCCACTGCAAGCCAGCCTTTTTGAAATTCCAGGATATGGATCTGTTTCATATAACTTATCCTCCGGCCTTTTTAGCTTTATACCCCAGCTTATTCAGCTCTTCAATCAGAATATCTCTATGATCACCCTGGATTTCAATGACACTCTTTTTTATTGTCCCCCCTGTTCCGCATTTTTTTTTAAGATTTTTTGCAAGTTCTTTTAGCCGGGCACCTTCCAGGGGAATTCCACTGATTAAGGAGACGCCTTTCCCTTTTCTTCCCTTGGTTGATCTTTCAACGCGAATTTCCCCATCTCCCGTGGTGGGGTTCTTTTTTCTCTTTTTGCATTTATCAGATTGTTCTGTGCAGGAAGGGGAAACCCTGCCGAACTCCGTTGAATAGACAAGTCTGCTGTTATTATCTCCATCGTTCAATTTTAAAAATGCTCTCCTGATCGGTTGCCGTGGGGAAGTCCAGATAATCCTGAATGGTTTCCGTCTTAACCCCAAGGATGATCTATTTTGCAAATCTGCGAATAATGTTTACGGGGTCGTTATATGTTGTGTACAATAAATTTCCTCTTCTTTAATGAAGAATTCTTCTGAAAATTATATTCATTGTAATTATCTATTTTATGCTTATCAAGATATTTTTATATTATACCG
>CAZNFB010000129.1:0-7660 GCA_964572105.1 uncultured Desulfobacteraceae bacterium | reverse complement strand
CAAAAGATTTTGAAGCCCTTTTGAGCTGTTTTAAAGTAAGGCCATTTTAATTAACCGCCTCCACAAAATGGATTAAATTTTTTTTCTTGTCCTATGGTGGTGGTCCCCATATGTCCAGGATAGACTTTTACGTCGGGATCAAGTACAAACAACTTATTTTTAATACTCGATATAAGAGTGTTATGATCTGATCCTGGAAAATCGGTACGTCCTATTGACCCTTCAAAAAGAGTATCCCCCACGAAAACAGAATCAGATCCATCATACATGCAAATGCCCCCTGGAGAATGACCCGGGGTATGAATAATTTCCAGCGTAATATTCCCAAATGAAATCTTCTCACCCTCTTCTATTGTTTTATCAGGGGGAAAAGAATTTTCTCCATCAAGTCCCCAGGCAGAGGCATGTTCGGCAGTCATCCCAAGCATTTCTGCATCAAGGGGATGAATCATGAGGTCTGCACCTGTGGCATCCTTTAATTTTTTATTCCCTCCAACATGGTCAAAATGTCCATGGGTATTTAATATATATTTCACTGTAAGGTTCGATTCTGCAAGCATGAGCAGAATTCTGTCTGTTTCATCACCAGGGTCTATAACAACCGCCTCTTTGGTATCTTCACAGCCCAATATATAACAGTTGGCCATAACCGGTCCCACGGCAAGTCCTTTTATAATCAAAACATCCTCCAATATTTTTGGGTAATTATCTGAAAATTTATGACTTCTCAAAGATCGGCATGTTCTTACTGACCCGCTAAAAAATAAATGAGAAGTTACCCCTGTTCTTTTTCAAATTTTATCCGTATACTATCCAAAACAGCATTAATAAATGAGCCGGAATCTTTATCACCAAATTTTTTTCCTATATCCACGGCTTCATTTATGGATACCTTTGCTGGAATGTCATCGCAAAAAAGAAGCTCATAAACCGCAATACGTATTATATTTCTATCTACACAGGACATCCGGCTTATTTTCCAGTTACTGGAAAATTGTTCTATGATTGAATCAATTTTATCTTTATGCAGGTTGACCCCCTTTACAATATTCATAAAAAAAGGTGGGACTTTTTTTGAAGATACAAAAGATTCAGAAAAAAAAGATATTGTCTCCTCCGGTTTTTTTTGCCTCATATCCATATAAAAAAGAGCCTGCATAGCAAGTTCCCGTGATCTGCGTCGTTTCCCAATGGTCATAAAAAGTATCTACCCAAACTTGAAGTCCATGGAATTATTGTGGAGACGCGATTAATTGCGTCTCCACAACAGGATTGTTAATGAACAAGTGTTTATAAAGACCATTTATGGATGGAGACTAAACAACAACTTTTAACAGATCTGCCATTTCAATTGCTGCCACTGCCGCCTCCCAGCCCTTGTTCCCTGCTTTTGTTCCGGCACGTTCAATAGCCTGCTCAATGGTATCGGTGGTTAAAATTCCCAGAATTACAGGTATACCATTTTCCATCCCAACAGAAGCTATTCCCTTTGTGGCCTCTGCACATACAAAATCAAAATGGGGTGTTGAGCCTCTTATCACTGCCCCAAGGCAAATAATAGCATCGTATTTTTTCAATTCTGCCATTTTTTTTGCAAGAAGGGGTATCTCAAAGGCACCTGGCACCCTTACCACACCTATATCGCTATCATTTGCACCTGAACGGATGAGTGCATCAAGGGCTCCTTCAAGAAGCCTTTCAGAAATAAAGTTATTAAAACGGCTGACAATAATAGCAAATTTTTTTCCATCGGCCCGAAGTTTTCCTTCAAAAAACTTTGGCATATATTTTCTCCTTTTTTTTAGGGAACTGGAAAAGAATAATATACCCATATCGTGCAGAACTTTTGTTCGACTTCAAGGCGTGATGGCAGGTGCATAGTATAAGCTATGTGCCTGTTATCGCAACGTAGAAGACGGACAAAAGGGCAAACAGGATGGGTATATTATTTTTTGAAAATTCCCTTAATCATCCAATAGGTCTAGCAGGTGCCCCATTTTAAGTTTTTTACATTCAAGGTAGCCTTTGTTAAATTCATTTGGCGGAATTTCCATTGATAACTGTTCAACAATGCTTAAGCCATAACCTTCCAGGCCGATCATCTTTTTAGGATTATTAGTAAGAAGTTTCATTTTTCTTACTCCTAAATCGACCAGAATCTGCGCACCGATTCCATAATCCCTGAGGTCATCTTTAAATCCTAGCTTTTTATTAGCTTCAACAGTATCAAATCCACGGGTCTGCTGCAGTTCATAAGCTTTAAGCTTATTAACAAGGCCGATCCCCCTCCCCTCTTGTCTCAAATAAAGGATTACACCTGAACCTTCTTTCTCCATCATGGCCATGGCTTTATGGAGTTGTTCACCGCAATCACACCTGAATGATCCAAATATATCGCCGGTCATACACTCTGAGTGAACACGGACGAGTGTGGGCTCATCAGGATTGATCTCTCCCTTTACAAGAGCAATATGTAAAAGATCGTCAATATCATTTTCATAAGCAATGATTTTAAATTCTCCTCCATATTGCGTGGGTATCCGGGTCTCTGCGGCACGTTTTGCAAATATTTCGGTACGCATACGGTATTCCACAAGGTCGGCTATGGTACAAATTCCCAATCCATGTTTTTCACTGAATGTTTCCAAAGAAGGCATTCTGGCCATGGTACCATCTTCGTCCATGATCTCACAAATAACAGATGCCGGTTTTAATCCTGCAAGTCGGGCAAGATCCACGGATCCTTCTGTCTGCCCTATCCTGAACATAACCCCTCCGTTTCTTGCTCTTAGGGGAAATATATGGCCGGGCCTTACAAGGTCACCAGGTTTTGCATTGTCTTTTATGGCTGCAAGAATAGTCGTTGCACGATCTGCTGCTGAAATACCGGTTGTAACGCCGGTTTTTGCCTCAATGGATACGGTAAATCCGGTTTCAAACTGGGAAGTGTTTTTTTCAACCATCATTGGCAGTTCAAGACGATCAACCATTTGACCGGTGAGAGAAAGGCATATTAATCCACGGCCGTATTTTGCCATAAAGTTAATAGCCTCAGGGGTCACTGCCTCAGCTGCCAGGGTAAGGTCTCCCTCATTTTCACGATCCTCATCATCAACCAGAATAACCATCTTACCGGCACGTATATCTCTTATAGCCTCTTCAATAGTAATTAGCGGCATTTTTAAAATTTTCTCCTTCAAAAAAAGTTACAAAGTCATTAAATAGCACCAAAGGAAAACCAGAAAATTTTTTCGAGTTCAAGGAAGGCAAAAAAATTAACCGCAGGAATAAATTCCTGTATTTTGGGATAGTCCTAAGGCTTCACTGCGTGCAGAACTTGAGCCTGATGTTTTAAGTCAGGAAATTTAGCAGTTTTTACAGGATATGAAAAATATTCAGTAGTGTCCGGTTAGAAAATTGCAAGAAAGAAAATACGAAAAGTTTAATTATTTTTTCCCTTAATTAATTAACGGCTGAACAAAAACCAGAACTTTTCCTTTGAGTATGAATTAAAAAAAACCGGCTTTAGCCAAAAAGTCCATATCTATTTTACTTTTTGCGGTATCTGTACCTTTAGTCTTTTTTTTCAGTATAAATTGTTCAACATACTTACCGATCATATCTGTTTCGATATTTACATAATCCCCTGTTTTTTTAAAACCTATGGTTGTAAGGATAGCCGTATGTGGAATAATGCAGATATCAAAACTATCCTCGGAACAATTGTTGATGGTGAGACTGATTCCATCGACTGCAACAGAACCTTTTATAATCATCTGGCGTGAGATGGAAAAAGGAACCTGAATAGTCACAATGGTCATCCTGCCCAGATTTTTCCGATTCTTTATTACCCCCACTCCGTCAACATGCCCCGAGACAAGGTGTCCGTCCAGCCGGTCACTTAAACGTAAGGCCCGCTCAATGTTTACGCGGTCCCCCACCCGTGCTCTGGGAAAGGTTGTGATGTTATATGTTTCAGGGGACATGTCTATTGAAAACCGTCTGCCTTCAATACTTACAACTGTTAAGCAGGCGCCGTTTACAGAGATACTGTCTCCTAACTTTACCTGTTCAAGGGGAAGGTCGGACTCTATGACCAGAACATTTCCCTGGGCTGAAGAGCGTATCTGTTTTATTATGCCCAAACCCTCTATTATTCCTGTGAACATAAGCAAATTTCCGTATTTTCAAAGCTGTTGTTTATAACATAGCCTTCAACCAAAACATCATTGCCGAACAGGGTTACGTCAATATCACGTATCTGGATACTGTTTTTCATTAATGCCGGTCCCAAACCATTACAGATCGATTTCCCGTTATTGCCGCCAAGTATTTTAGGGCCATAAAAAAAATTTATTTTATCTACTATTTTTGCCTGGAAAGCAGATGCAATAACCTTCCCCCCCCCTTCTATCAAAAGGCTCGTGATATTAATGCTCCCCAGGTAACCGATTAAATGCTTAAGGTCGATGAAACCATTTTTTACAGGTAAATTTACCACCGTGGCTCCTTTTTTTTCAATTCTTTTTTTTTTATCTTTTGAAAAGGAATCCCCGGTTATGATAATTGTTTCTGAACTCGAATCTATCCCCAGTATTTTAGCATCTTCAGAAATAGACAGGTGCGTATCGAGTATTACCCGCACAGGATCCAGGCAATTTATTCCATCCAGCCTGGTTGTCAGGCTTGGATCATCTGTTTTAACGGTATCGATTCCCACCATAATAGCATCATATAAATGCCTTAACCCATGGACATATTTCCGAGACTCTTCAGAGGTCACCCACTTTGAATCCCCGGTCTTTGTCGCAATCTGACCGTCTAAAGTTGCAGCACATTTTACAATTACAAATGGCCGTTTAGTATTAATATATTTTAGAAATATTTCATTTTGCTTTTTCGCCTCATTTTCACAGATACCTGCAGTAACCTCTATTCCAAGATCTATCAAAGAGTCGATTCCTCCACCCTGTACATGGGGGTTAGGGTCCCCCATGGCTACAACTACCCGTTTTATTCCGGAGGATACTATTTTTTTTGTACATGGAGGGGTTCGGCCGGTATGATTACAAGGTTCTAAAGTAACATACAGGGTAGCCCCATTGGCAAAAATACCGGCGTCATTAATTGCGTTTACTTCTGCATGGGCTTTCCCCACAGCCTCGTGAAAACCCTTTCCCACAATCTTATTGTCTTTGACAACAACAGCTCCCACCATGGGATTCGGAGATGTAAAACCAGCCCCCTGTTTTGCAAGATCAAGTGCTATTTTTATAAAATATTCATCATTCATTTGAAAAATTATAAAGACACCGTATATTTTTCAGCGTTATATAGACCTTAAAATAATGATTTTATATATAATACGCAGGCGGCCGATAACACGCCCGGAATCTTTATTTTAAAATTTATAGCGTTTTAAGCTCATTAACAAAATCATTTACATCTTTAAATTCTCTGTATACAGATGCAAATCTCACATAAGCCACTTCATCAAGATCTTTAAGCCACGTCATTACCCTTTCACCTATCAGATAAGAGTAGTTCTCTTTTTCATCTATTTCCCGAAGATCTTTTTCCAGTTCATTGAGAAATGTATCTATGACATTCATACTTATATTTCTTTTTTGACAAGCTTTCTTAATCCCTGAAGAAAGTTTTTCACGCAAAAAAACCTCTCTGCGGCCATCTTTTTTTATTACCATTAAAGGATTTTGTTCCACATGTTCATAGGTGGTAAAACGTCGGCCGCATTCAATACATTTTCTGCGCCTGCGAATTGCAATTCCATCCCTGCTGAGCCTGGAATCGACAACTTTGTTGTTAATCTCCTTGCAACATGGACACTTCATAACTTTCCCACACTTTTTTAATAAAATTATTCAGGACGCGATTTTTCTATTCTAATAAGTTCTATTCCAGCCTGCTTGAGCATTTCATCGGCCATGGGATCTGTATATGCAAAAGAGTAGTATATTTTCTTTATTCCCGCATTAATAATCATCTTGGTACATATTGAGCATGGCTGATTAGTACAAAAAAATACCGCACCTTTTATGGAAACTCCATGTAATGCAGCCTGTATTATTGCATTTTGTTCAGCATGGATACCCCTGCAGAGTTCATGCTTTTCACCCGAGGGAATATTCAGCTTTTGACGCAGGCATCCGGTATCAATACAATGTTTAATACCTGCCGGAGCCCCATTATACCCGGTGGCAAGAATTCTCTTCTCCTTTACAATCAATGCCCCCACCTCACGCCTTATGCATGTGGAACGGGAAGCCACCAAAAAAGCAATATCCATAAAATAGCGATTCCATGGAGGTCTGTTACTCTCTTTAGGCATGTGCAGAACAATCCCTTTGAATATTCATATATAAAGGAAAAATATTACAAAGTTCAAGGACATCTTTCCTGGTACTCAGAATCATTGATTCATCCCCCGGGTTTTTAAGAACATTAACAATCATCTTTGCGATAACCGCCATTTCAGATTCTTTCATACCTCTGGTGGTAACACTGGGGGTCCCTATCCTGATACCACTGGTTATAAACGGACTTTTTGTTTCAGCGGGTATTGAATTTTTATTAACAGTTATGCCGGCACGTCCCAAGAGCATTTCAGCATCTTTTCCTGTTATATTGAAACTTCTTAAATCCGCAAGCATCATATGGTTATCCGTGCCGTCAGATATTAGCTTCACTCCGGAGTTCATTAAATGTTCAGCAAAGCATTTTGCATTTTTTACTACATTTTTCTGATAAGTCTTAAATGATTCGGAAAGGGCTTCTTTAAAAGCTACAGCTTTTGCAGCAATCACATGCATTAGGGGACCACCCTGAATCCCTGGAAAAACAGTACTATTTATTTTTTTGCCGAATTCATCTTTTCCTAAAATCAGCCCCCCCCTGGGGCCCCGTAATGTTTTATGGGTTGTGGAAGTCACAATATCGGCATAGGGTACAGGAGAAGGATGAATATCAGCTGCTACAAGGCCTGCTATATGAGCCATATCGACCATTAAAAGTGCACCCGAAGATTTTGCAATTTCAGCAAACCTCTTAAAATCCAGGGTACGGGGATATGCGCTGGCACCGGCAACTATCAGCTTTGGTTTATGCTCTTTTGCTATTTGGGCAAGAAGATCGTAATCAATAAGACCTGTCTCTTCATTAACTCCATAATGAATAAAATTATAAAGTTTCCCTGAAAAACTCGCAGGGCTCCCATGGGTTAAATGCCCTCCATGGGATAAATTCATACCAACCACTGTATCACCAGGATTTAATAAGGTAAAATAGACCGCCATATTGGCCTGGGAACCTGAATGGGGCTGAACATTAACATAATTTGTCTTAAAAAGTTCTTTTGCCCTTTTTATCGCAAGCCTTTCAGCCACATCAACATATTCACAGCCGCCGTAAAACCTGGCGCCGGGATATCCTTCTGCATACTTATTGGTCAGTACACTTCCCTGAACTTCCATAACAGCAGAGCTTGTCATATTTTCAGAGGCGATCAGCTCCAGTGTCTCTTTTTGTCTGTTAACCTCGTCATTAATAACAGCTGCGATTTCCGGATCAATATTTATCAATTCTCTTGAGTTCACAAATTACGTCCTTATTCCAAATTTTATGCTGCCATTCATGAATAATC
>CAZNFB010000128.1:0-7673 GCA_964572105.1 uncultured Desulfobacteraceae bacterium | reverse complement strand
TTAGTAAATAAAATTGATAAAATAAGGGTAAACTGTTTGACCCTTATAATTATACACTGTAAGTATGGAGATAGTATGGATTATGATTATTTTATGAATATTGCGTTGACCCAGGCCAAAGAGGCACTTTCAGCAGGAGAGTTTCCTGTGGGATGTGTTGTGGCCTGTGATGGAAATATACTTGCAACAGGTATGCGAAAAGGGACAGGGACAGATTATCCCAATGAAATAGACCATGCCGAAATGGTAGCTTTAAAAAGACTGTCTGAATATGGGAAGACCTTTGACGCCAAAAGAATAACCGTTTTTAGCACCCTGGAGCCTTGCCTCATGTGCTTTGGCGCAATATTGCTAACCGGTGCAGGCAAAATAGTTTATGCGTATGAAGATGTTATGGGTGGAGGGACAAGCTGTGATTTGACAAAAATTTCTCCATTGTACAGGAGCTGTAATATTTCCATTGTTTCTGGTGTGATGCGTCAGGAAAGCATTGGATTATTTAAAAAATATTTTGCAGATTCCTCTAATAATTATCTAAATGGAACTCTTTTAGCTAAATACACTCTTGAACTATAGAAATTATATTAAAAATTAAAGTTGCTTTTTTCCCAAGGATTTAATATATATCAAATATTGATAGGTTCTATACGGTTATAAAACTATTTTGGGTGGACTGTCCGCTGAATTTCTACTGATATAGACCGTCACATAAATAATGTCACTTCGTTATTGGCTGTCTGCGTATTACAATACGCTGTGTGAAATTTATTATCGGACAATCTATAGCAATACTATAGCAATATCTGCACCCTTTTAAAATTAGTTTTTAAGAAAGCCTATGCATGGTTAATAATGTTCTTAAAGGCTTAAAAAAATGTGCTGGTAGTAATCGAGGCATCTATTTTTAATTTTTATATTTAGATAGGCTGGGTTTTAAGTTTTTTTTTGATTTTTTTTGAAGCTTGGGTGTCATTAATGTTATTGTGCAAGGAGGTGTCGGTATAGTCTCACGAAGAAGGCCGGTCAGGCCAACAGATAGAACAAATGTGAACAGGAGTATAACCGCAAAAAAAGTTCGTGTAATAGGTGCGGATGGTGTTCAGGTCGGCATAATCACGATTAGTCAGGCGCGTGATCTTGCTAATGAGAGTGGCCTTGATCTGGTTGAAATTTCCCCCCATTCAAATCCTCCTGTTTGTAAAATAATGGATTATGGCCGATTTAAATATGAAGCGACAAAAAAGAAGCAAGCTGCAAAAAAGAAGCAGAGTACTTTTCAGATTAAGGAAATAAAAGTACGGCCGAAAACCAGTGATCATGATATTGAGATTAAAATTTCTCGTATTAAAAAATTTATAGAGAAAAAAGATAAAGTTAAGGTGACCCTGGTTTTCAGGGGCCGTGAAATACTTTTGTCGAAAAATGGCAAGGCTATTCTTCAGAAGATGGCTGATCAAACTGAAGAATATGCAGTTGTGGAGATGTCACCAAAATTTGAAGGCCGTTCCATGATAATGATACTTTCCCCCAAAAATGTTTAAATATAGATCGTCACATAAATAATTTCACTCTGTTATCGGTCGTCTGCGTATTTAAATACGCCTTCCTCTTCTGGCCTTGTGAAATTTTGGCCTTGTGAAATTTATTATCTGTCAATCTACAGTTATCTGACAATCTATTAGGTTATTTGATTAGTTGGCGCAGGAAGTCGGGTTACCACGATCTGCGCCAACTATTTTTTTTGGGACGCTATTTTAAAAGGACAGGTAACTGTTGGTAGATGAGTTGAACAGCAACGATGGAGTGTAAATGCCAAAGGTAAAGGTAAAGATAAAAACAAACAGGGCAGCTGCAAAACGTTTTAAAAGAACAGGTTCCGGGAAAATTGTTTTTTCAAAATCCCATGCTAGTCATATTTTGACAAAAAAAACAACCAAGCGTAAGCGAACCTTAAGAAAAAGTCATATTATTGATAAGAGTAATACAAAGGAGATAAGCTTGCTGCTTCCCAACGGGTAGCATCTTGTTAATTTACAGGAGTTAATTATGCGTGTTAAACGAGGTTTTAAAGCAAGAAGGCGCAGGAACAAGATCTTAAAACTTGCAAAGGGGTTTCGCGGATCCCGCAGCAGATTGATCCGTACAGCTGCAGATGCTGTTGATAAAGCATTGATGTATTCCTATCGTGATAGAAGAGTGCGCAGGCGGGATTTTAGAAAGTTATGGATAGTAAGGATAAATGCCGCTGTCAGGATGAACAATTTGTCTTACAGCAAGTTTATTCATGGATTAAAACTTGCCGGAGTTGAATTGGATCGTAAGGTTCTTGCGGAGCTGGCTGTTTCAGATCCTTCAGGATTTTCGAGTGTGGCGGCTCTTGCTTCGAAACATCTGTAGAAAATTCCCTTTTGAATCATTTTACTGATAGAATTTCATATAAATACAGGCTTTGATATAAAGATTGAGCGTTGTGGAAAAAACTATAGATCAAATACAGGCTGAGGCTCTGGGGGAGCTTAAAAAAGCTCTTGACAAAGATGCTGTTGAGGCTCTTTCGATTAAATATTTAGGTAGAAAAGGGATTATAACCAAATTTTTAAGAAACATCTCAACACTTCCTGGACATTTAAGGCCCGAGGCAGGAAAACAGGCCAATTTTGTGAAAAAAAGTCTGGCAGCTGCTTTTGATGAAACCCTTTGCTGCATGAACTCAAGCTCCACAGATGAAAGTGATTCCATAGATGTCTCAATGCCGGGCAGGCCTGTAAAAAGAGGTGGCTTACATCCTATAACTCAGATTATCAAAACTATATCTGACATTTTTACAAGGCTTGGTTTTGAAATCGTGGAGGGGCCTGAAATAGAGACCGATTATTATAATTTTGAAGCCCTGAATATTCCAAAGGATCATCCGGCAAGGGATATGCAGGATACTTTTTATATTTCTGATAATAGGGTCTTAAGAACTCATACGTCACCTGTGCAGGTTCGAGTAATGGAGAAAACCACCCCCCCTGTGAGGATAATTGCTCCGGGGAAGGTTTACAGGTGTGACTCGGACCTTACCCATACCCCCATGTTTCACCAGATTGAGGGGCTTGTGGTGGATAAAAATGTAACTTTTGGTGATTTAAAAGGGGTTATAAATACTTTTATCCATCAAATTTTTGATTCTGGCATAGGTTTGAGATTCAGACCTAGCTTTTTCCCATTTACAGAACCGAGTGCTGAGGTGGATATTCTATGTGTTATCTGCCGCGGTAAAGGATGTAGAGTCTGTTCTCAAACCGGATGGCTTGAAGTTTTGGGCTGTGGTATGGTTCATCCTGCTCTATTTGAAAATGTGGGTTACAGTACTTCGAACTATTCGGGTTTTGCCTTTGGTATGGGAATAGAGCGGCTTGCCATGTTGAAGTACGGGGTTGACGATCTCAGGAAATATTTTGAAAATGATTTAAGGTTTCTGCGGCAGTTTTAATATGAAAGTAAGCTTAAGCTGGTTAAAAGATTATGTAAATGTTGATATGGACTCTTCCGCCCTGGCCGATGCCCTTACAATGGCAGGACTTGAGGTTGAAAAGATTTCAAACAGGTATGATTATCTGGATGGAGTTGTTCTATCCCGTATTAAAAAAATAACTCCACACCCCAATGCTGACAGGCTTAATTTGTGCAGTGTTGATGCAGGAGATGGTATTCTGCAAATAGTATGTGGAGCCGATAACATAAAAGAGGGAATGCTTGTTCCCCTTGCTCTTCCTGGCGCATGCCTTTCCAGTGGGCATAAAATTAAGCGGAGTAAAATCAGAGGTGAAAAATCAAATGGGATGCTCTGCAGTGAGTTGGAGTTAGGCCTTGGTCTGGGTCAAAAAGGTATTATGTCTCTTGATCCCAGCCTTGCTGAAGGTGTAAAACTTGCAGAAGCCCTCTCCCTTTCAGATATTCTCTTTGAAATAGATCTGACTCCAAACAGATCTGATTGTTTGAGTATTATTGGAATAGCCAGAGAGATTGCTGCGTTTGGTGATACAAAAATAAAATATCCGGAAAGTTTTTTTAATAATACCGAAAACTCTGAATCTGATGGTGATATCAACAGTATGGTTTCTGTTGTTGTGAAAGCTCCTATTCATTGTCCACGGTATGCTGCCATGGTCTTTGAAAATATTACAGTTTCCCCTTCTTCCCCCTGGATTCAGGAGAGACTGATCTCCATCGGGGTAAAACCTGTTAATAATATAGTTGATATCACAAACTTTGTCATGTTTGAAACAGGTCAGCCCTTACATGCATTTGATCTGAATATGCTAAATGGCTCCAAGATAATAGTAGACATGGCTAAAGATGGTGACTCTTTTACATCCCTTGATAATAAAGAACGGCATCTTTCTTCTGATATGCTTATGATATGTGATGCCGAAAAGCCTGTTGCAATTGCCGGAATCATGGGAGGTCTCAATTCCGAGATTTCAGAAAATACCACCAGGGTTTTACTGGAAAGTGCCTATTTTAACCCTGTGACTATAAGAAGAACCGCGAAAACATTAGGTTTAAATACTGAATCTTCCCACCGTTTTGAACGTGGAGTCGATCCCAAAGGTACCCTCACAGCTTTGAACAGAGCTGCCGGTCTTATCTCTGAAATTGAGGGCGGGAGGCTGGTAAAAGGGGTCATTAACAATAGCGTGGGGACGTTTGACCCATTACCTGTTGATTTAAGCGTTGATTATACTAACACCCTTTTAGGTATAGATCTTAAACCGTCTGAAATTGAGAATCTTTTAACTTCCATTGAATTTAAGGTTGAAAAAAATGGTAACCAGAGTTTTATGGTAACCCCTCCACCTTTCAGGGTTGATATTAAAAGGCCTGCGGATCTTGTTGAGGAGGTTGCGCGTCTTTGGGGGTATGATAAAATTCCTCTGACATATCCTCCTGTTCCTGTGATGGATAATGTTATTTCAACATGGGTTGAAGCACGATACAGAATAAAAAAAATAATGGCAGGTTTTGGCTATTATGAAGCAATAACCTATAGCTTTATTGACGAAAGAGCGTCTGATTTTTTTTCTTTTCACCTTGATGATGAAAAAAGGAACTCCATTGATATATTAAATCCCCTTACTAAAGATCAAGGGGTCATGAGGACGTCATTGATTCCTGGGCTTTTGGAAACTCTACATTATAATATTTCGCAGCAGGAAAAAAATATCAGCATTTTTGAAATTGGCAAAAAATTTATTCCCGGAGATTCTGCCCAACTCCCCGAAGAAGATGAAGTATTAACATGTTTACAAACAGGGGTAGCTACCCCCGCAACCTGGAACGTAAAAGCGGCTGATTCAGATTTTTATGACATTAAGGGGGTTGCCGAGGGGCTGTTTAATGAGTTGAGGGTCGATTGTGTTAAAGAATTGCGGCCGGTATTTACGCGTCTCCCCGATGAATTATGCACCTATACTAGACCTGGGTATACCGCCCGGATTCTGCTAAAGGGTGAAGCCCTTGGTATAGTCGGCCAGGTGGCTTCCAGTCTTCTTGATATATATGGAATAAAACAGTCTGTATTTGTTCTGGAAATAGACCTTCAAAAGCTTTATCCAATAATTCCTGACTCTGTTTTGACTTCCCCTGTATCCAGATTTCCTGCTGTGACACGGGATGTCACAATGATTGTTGGAATAAATACAGAGGCTGGGTCTATTCTGGAGAAAATTAATCAAGGAGATATGGAATTGGTTAAAGGTGTAGAATTTTTTGATGTTTTCCAGGGGGGTGAAGTCTCTTCTGGCAAGAAGAGTGTCTCTTTTAGAATAACTTACAGGTCGAATACCGGTACCCTTGAAGATGGCGTGATAAACAAAATGCATAAAAAGGTAGTAAGCCTACTCATTGAAGAGTTTGACGGGGTATTGCCGTAAAATTGGTTAATCAACAGAAGCTGTAGAGCTAGTATGTTTTATCTGAAAAATATTGACAATAAATATTCTTTGTCGTATTATCGGCTAAATATTTGCGGGCATAGCTCAGCTGGTAGAGTACAAGCTTCCCAAGCTTGGTGTCGCGAGTTCGAATCTCGTTGCCCGCTCCAAAGGAATCTGCCTTTTCCGTTTTTGAATTGTTTGGGGTATTGTTAGTATTTACCCCTTTAAAACAGGTAGAGAGTGATAAATATGTTTTGATAGTCTCGTAATTGAAAATGGAAAATTTTATTTTTTTATGTGAACCTGGCATCTATTACTATAGCAAATCAAAAATTTTTGGGTGCTTGCATGGGGTTATCGAATTAACCAGACAATTTTTATCTTAATGTATCTACTTGATTAAAGGAAAACGGGCAATAGCCCGTTTTTGTTTTTTTAGGTGTGGAGAAAACGGATGCTAGCAACGAATATTACGCGAGTTATTGAACAGGTAAGCCGGGATAAGGGGATAAGCCGGGAGGTCCTTGTCGATACCATTGAAGAGGCTTTAAGATCTGCAGCCAGAAAAAAATATGGTCCCAAAGTGGATATTGAGGTCAAATTCAATGATGAGATAGGCGAGCTTGAGGTGTTTCAGTTCATGGAAGTGGTGGAAACGGTTACTGATTCTGAAATTGAAATTGACCTTGAACAGGGGCGTAAGCTGGATGCGGATTGTGAAATAGGCGACAGCCTTGGTTCCAAGGTAGATGCGCTGACTTTTGGCAGAATTGCAGCTCAGTCAGCAAAACAGGTTATTATCCAAAAAATGAAGGACGCTGAAAAGGATGTAATATATAACCAGTTTAAAAATCAAAAAAATGAAATCATAAACGGAATTGTCCAGCGTTTTTCCAAGGGTGATATTATAGTAAATCTTGGGCCCACAGAGGCAATCCTGCCAAAAACAGAGCAGGTTTCGGGTGAAGTATATCGCAGGGGGGATCGTGTCAGAGCCTGTGTAATAGATGTTTTGCAGCATTCACGCGGACCTCAGGTTATTCTGTCACGGACACATTCGAATTTTTTGATTAATCTTGTTAAAACGGAAGTCCCTGAGATCAGTGAGGGGCTCGTTGATATTAAAGGAGCCGTACGGGAGCCTGGGGTAAGAGCAAAAATTGCTGTTTCATCACATGATTCTGATATTGATTCTGTCGGTGCATGTGTAGGTATGAAGGGTGCTCGCGTGCAGAATGTGGTTCAGGAACTCAAGGGTGAAAAAATAGATATAATTCCGTGGCATATTGATCCTGCAAAATTTGTTTGTCATGCGCTGGCACCCGCTGAAATATCCAGGGTGATCATAGATGAGAGGCGGAATTCCATGGAAGTGGTTGTTCCTGATGGCTCTCTTTCCATAGCTATTGGAAGAAGTGGGCAGAATGTTCGTCTTGCCTCTAAATTGACGGGGTGGCGCCTGGATGTTATAAGTGAAACCAAGTACAGTGAGGATATGAAAAAAGGTTATGAATCTCTTACTCGTCTTCCTGGAGTGGGGATCAGCATGGCCGATGCGTTGTATGAACATGGATTTTATTCTTCAAAGGCTCTTAGTGATGCAGCACCAGACGATTTAATCGAGATAAGGGGAGTTTCAGAAGAAAAGGCGCACGAATTGATTACTGCTGCTAAAGATCTTGAAAAAGCAGGAAAAGAAACTGGGAAAGATGTTTTGGAAGATCAGAAAAAAGCGGACGCTGATGAAAC
>CAZNFB010000127.1:0-7711 GCA_964572105.1 uncultured Desulfobacteraceae bacterium | reverse complement strand
CCATAGAACTTGTGGAACTGATAGAGCAACATATTATTGCCTGATGTTAAGGAACTAGGACGAAATAACTTAAACGAAATTGTTTGTCTTTTGGCTCATCTACTGCGTTGCATCAAAGACCGAATACATCAAGTATTCAACCTTTAATGCGCCTTGTATATGAACCAAAATCCTTCACAATTTTTGTTCAATTTATATAATTTTCGATCCTAAACTTGCCAGGTTAATTTGTAAAAAGAACAGTCTTAGTGCTATTTTTTTTAATACCTGTTTTGAATAAGACTTGAGTAAAATTTTTGAGGAGGATTAATATGGAAATTTTAGTATGTGTCAAGAGAGTTCCTGATACAGCTGAAAATGAGATCGAGGTCAATAATGACGGCTCAGATATCGCTCGGGACGATCTTGTTTACTCTGTGAACGAATGGGATAATTACGCTGTGGAAGAAGCGATTCAAATTCGTGACAATGTTGGTGGAACTGTTACTGTTATTTCAGTGGGAGATGATGAGTCCGAAGAAGTTTTAAGAAGAGAGATGGCCATGGGTGCGGATAAGGGGATTCTCCTTTCAGACGATGCTTTTAATGGCTCCGACGGAAAAGGTCTGGCCAGCATTTTAAAGGCTGAAGTTGAAAAAGGAAAATATGACCTTATTATGGCCGGAGCACAGGCAGATGCCGGTGCTGGTCAGGTTGGCGGAATGCTTGCCGCGATGCTTGATTTACCATATGCATCACTGGTTAATAAGGTAGAAGTTATTGATGACAAAAAGTTGAAGGTCGGCCGTGAAGTTGAAGGCGGGAATGTGGAAATGAATGATATTGAACTTCCATGTGTTCTCTCCATTCAGACCGGTATAAACGAACCTCGCTATGTTGGTATTCGTGGAATAAGAAAAGTTGCATCTGTTGAAATACCTGTTCGTAGTGCATCTGACCTTGGGATTTCTCCTGATACAGTTGGTAAAGCTGGTTCCAAAGTAAAAGTATCAGATTATTTTGTTCCTGACCTTGGAGAAGGGGCTGAAATGCTCGAAGGAAGTACAGAAGAGATAGTTGAAAAACTTGTTGAACTCTTAAAAGCCAAGGGAGGTATTAAATAATGACCCAGGTTTTTGCATATATAGTACATAAAAACGGAGTTGCCGATGACACTGCATTGGAGCTTATAGCAGCAGCTAAAAAATTACAGGCTGATGCACAGGTTACAGCTATTGTGACGGGCTCCGGGAGTGATTTGGATGCTGTTTGCACTGAAGTTGCTGCATCATATAATGAAGTTTTAAAGATAGATAATGAAAATCTGGCTTATCCCAATGCAGAAATAATCAGGGCTCTGTTACTTAAAATACTCCCATCTGATGGGATATTACTTGTTCCCCATACCACTTTTGGAATGGACCTGGGACCGGGCCTTTCAATTAAACTTGATGCTGCTTTTGTTGCTGATGTTATCGATTTTGAAGGTTTGGATGCGTCCATTCTCAAACTTGTTCGCCAGGAATACAGCGGGCAGGTAAGTACCCATGTATCATGTGATATTTCATTAGGGGCAGTAATTAATATCCGTCCCGGCGCATTTGCTCCCGATGAAAGCAAGGCTGCATCAGGCAATGTAGTGGATAAATCATCAGAAGCCCAGGGCCTCACTGCAAAACGGACTTATCTTGAAACTGTTGTGGCAGAAGTTGGTGATGTTGACATTACCAAATCTGACGTTCTTGTTTCCGTGGGCCGTGGTATAGAAGATGAAGATAATATAGAAATAGCCCAGGATCTTGCAGAAGCTCTGGGGGCTGATGTTTCATGCTCAAGACCCATTGTTGATTCCAAATGGCTTGAAAAATCACGTCAGGTTGGAACTTCCGGTCAGACAGTAAAGCCAAAAGTCTATATTGCATGTGGTATCAGCGGTTCTTTCCAGCATCTTGGCGGAATCAAGGGATCTCCCTTTATGATCGCAATCAACAAAAATTCCAAAGCGCCTATTTTTCAGGTGGCAGACGTTGGGGTTGTTGCAGACATTCTTGAGTTCATTCCAGAGTTTGCAGATAAGGTAAAAGAGATGAAATAGGCTTTTGTATATCCTGTTTTACAGCACTATTATTTTTAAAAAAAACGGTCGGCTGTTATTTGTATACAGTTGGCCGTTTTTTATTTATATATAGATCGTGTAACTATTCAGCGTCGCTGATTTAAGATAGGCAGCAGGTATGATCTGATTAAAACTTTGAAATTGTTTGAACGGATTAGAGAGCGTTAAGAAAGAATCCATCAGGGTAAGGGCACGATGCATCGTGCCCCTACAATTACGCAAGTTTATATTTTTAACAGATTCTTTCTTTACGACCTCTTATCTGTGAGTTTTTCATGGTTTAATCAGATTATACCTGTTGCAGTACATATTCGCTGAATAGTTACTATATCATCACATAAATAATTTCACTCCGTTATCGGTCGCCGGAGAAAAGGAAAAAAATATGAATCGTAACAATTCCCATAATTTTTTTAAACGGGCTTTGAAAAAAATTCCAGGAGGGGTAAATTCCCCTGTGCGTGCCTGTAAATCAGTGGGGGAAGAGCCTCTTTTTATAGATCGTGCTGAAGGGTGTATGATTTATGATGTTGACGGCAATTCCTTTATCGATTATGTGGGATCATGGGGCCCTATGATACTTGGCCACAGACACCCATCCGTGATTAAAGCTCTTACATCTGTTTTAAAGAGGGGGACCAGTTTTGGCGCACCTGTGGATCTGGAAATCGAATTGGCAGAGGCTGTAATAGATGCTATTCCGTCTGTGGAAATGGTCAGAATGGTCAATTCAGGTACAGAGGCTGTGATGAGTGCAGCTCGTCTTGCCAGGGGGGTTACAGATAGAGACCTTGTTCTGAAATTTGATGGATGCTACCATGGCCATGCTGATACTTTTTTAATAGAAGCCGGCTCAGGTGTTGCTACCCTTGCAATCCCAGGGAGCCCCGGCGTCCCTGAAGGGGTTGCCGCAAATACTATTTCCATACCCTTTAATGATCTTGACACTTTAAAAAGAGTGATGGATGAACATGGAAAAAGGATTGCCTGTGTGGTTGTTGAGCCCGTTGCCGGCAATATGGGCCTGGTTTCCCCAGGTGATAACTTTTTAGAAAAATTAAGGGATTTAACAAGGAAAAACAATTCACTACTCATATTTGATGAAGTAATGACAGGATTCAGAGTTGCCTACGGAGGTGCCCAGGTTTTATATAAAATTGAACCTGATATTACCTGTCTTGGTAAAATCATAGGAGGAGGCCTTCCTGTGGGAGCCTATGGCGGAAAACGTAAAGTAATGGAGCAGATAGCTCCCCAGGGACCGGTTTATCAGGCTGGTACCCTTTCAGGGAACCCCCTTGCAATGGCTGGGGGTATTTCCACCCTTGCTGAACTAAAAAAACCGGGATTCTATGATGCTTTGAATAAAACAGCTGAACTTTTATCAACGGGCCTTGATCAGGCTGCCCAAAAGGCTGGGATAGATGTCATGGTGAACAGGGTAGGGGGGATGCTGGGATTATTCTTCACCAATAAGCGGGTGGAAAATTTTGATGATGCAAAAAAATGTAATCTTGATATGTTTTCAGCCTATTATAAAGGTATGCTTGAAAAAGGGATATATCTTCCACCTTCCCAGTTTGAGGCAATCTTTGTTTCATCTGCGCACACTGTTTCACATATAGAAAAAACAATTCAGGCTGCCCAGGAGGTGTTTAAGAGTTTGTAAGATACAATTTTTCATTGCGGAACTTCGGGGAGGGCTGGGGTAGGGGCAGAATCCATTTCTGCCCTTGTATCAGACAGGGCGGATATGAAATTCGCCCCTGCGATTGCAATGATTCCGTCCTTTTGGGCCAAAGTGTTATGAAAGTATTTATATTGTAATGACACTTTGGTACGATTTTTATTGATTCGCTTTGCTTGCCCACTTTTTTAATCGAAAATAGGCTGCAGCATATCCTGCAAAAAAAAGGGTCCCTGTCCCCAGGACATTAATAGTTCCATGGGAAATTACACTTAACATGGTCACACCGACCATAAGCTGGAGCAGCCCATAACCCACAGAAATTTTCCAGTGATCAACGGCACCTTCATTTGCTAAAATTTGATAGAGATGTGTTCTGTGGGGGGTAAAAAGGCTCTCCCTGTTTTTTAGCCGGAGGGCCATGGTGATCAATTCGTCGGCATAAAAGGGAAAGAGAAAACTTGACAGACATATAAAATCTTTAAAATTTTTTGAGAGTAAAATAACATACTCAGCAAAGACAAATCCAAGAAATATACTCCCGACATCTCCCATGAATACTCGCCCTTTTAATATATTAAACGGAAGAAAACCGATGCAGGCCAGGGCGATTCCCATGGCCAGGGTGGAAAGTATCGGATCATTTGCTGAAAAACAGGTGAAAAATGCCATGAGGCTAAATCCGACTATTCCAGCAATTCCGGCAATTCCGTCAATCCCATCCATGAAATTATAAAAGTTCGCTGTTCCCACAATAAAAACAGCTGCCAATAGTATTAAGCTTCCAGTCAGCAAGGGCCCGCTACCTGAAATAAAGAATGAAAATGTATAAAACAGAAACATGAATGCAGCCAGAAATTGTACACCCAGACGAATTTTGGGAGAAATATTAACCCTGTCTCCATAAAAACTAAATGCAGCCAGAAGGGTGGGCAAAAGCCAAAAGCTGACGGGGATTTTAAGGAATAATGATAAAAGAACAAAACCTGTGATAATTCCTATTCCCCCCCCCTTTGGTGTTGGTATTAAGTGGGAGCTTCTATGATTTGGGAAATCAATAACTCCTGCTTTATGGCCATATCTGCTTATAAACCAGGCACCTAAACTTCCAATAAAAATAGGGCATATATATAATAAAATGGTGTTATTCATCTTTTAAAGATTGTTTCAATGGAATCCTTTGGTTTAAAACCAGCACAAAGCATTTTTCTGTTATCATAAACCTGGTCCAGGGCAAGTTTGATATAAAGCGATTGAATATTTTTTTTCTTATTGGGAAAAAGAAAACCCGCAATTGCTGCAGCCAAAGCAAGAAATTTTATAGGAAAATGTATAACCTGACTGCAGAGAAGCACCTTATTATTTTTAAAAAGATTAATAATAGTATTAAAATCCATGGGGGTTGCGTCGCAAATATTTATTATATTAAAATATCTCTTTTTTGTTTTGTTCAGCTCACAAATTAAAAAATCTATAAAATCCGCGGCATTTGATTTTGCCAGTACAGAGATTTTTTGTTTCCCCGAGCCGAATCTGATATGGGCAAGACTAAATGGTGCAGATACTCTCCGCTTAAGGTTAAGATTATTTGTATAATCATATACCGGCGCAAGGCGCAATATAACAAGCTTTTTTAAAAAATTTTGATCATATAAAGCAATTAAATGTTTTTCGGCATTGAATTTACTTTTTGCATATGGGCCCGATGGATTGCAAAGACTCTTTTCATCAACAGGATGGGAAATCCTCATATGAGGAAAAGCGTGGGGGTGATCACCGTATACCGATACAGAGGAAAGATAAATAAAACATACGTTGGGGTTGCTGTTAAAAGCAATCATTGCCAGATTTTTTGTTGCGCGGGAGTTTGTCTTTAAATATGAATCTGTAGTCTTTATATTATATTTTTCATGGGAGATGCCCCCTGCGTGTATAACCATGTCAGGGGGATTTTCTTTACAAATAAGAGCTATTTGGCTGGTGTTGTTCAGGTCAGCCTGTTTCCATATCATATTGAGCGAAAAATCAGGCCGTTTTTTATGATAAAGCCCTAATAAATTATTGTCAGGGGCCAATTTTTTACATAAAGCCCTTCCAATAAAACCTGTTGCTCCGGTTAAGAGTATCTTCATAAATAATTATACTAATTATAAAACAAATTTTCCCATGAATAATTTCACTCTGTTATCGGCATTGAAAAGTTAGTTAACGGTGCCATGGAAAAACCTAACTCAGAGCTTTTGGCTAGAATATATTTTGCAAAGTCAACATCAACCATATCCACATGGTGATCCTTATCCTGGGTTAATGACAGGACCATGGTCTCTGTAAAACAGGCAAAAGCAGAACCTGCAGGGGGCCCCATATTAAAATTAATATCCACGCCATTAATAGCGATGAACCCTCCGTCAACCCTTAATACATCAGGCCGGGCATCACACGTTTCCTGCCCCATATTTTGAGGCTGTGCCATATCTATGACTATGGCATTTTTTTTTAACATATCTTTATCTACAATTGAGCCTTGAGCTGTTGTGCACAGTACAACTATATCTGCATCTTTAATTATACTGTTATCCCTAGAACAAACAATGCTGTTTTTATATTTTCTCCTAATCTCTTTTTTAACAAAGGACAATTTGTTAAAATTTGGCCCTGTGAGTATTATTCCAAAGGGGGACAACAGATCAGGGAGCATAAGAGCAACACCTCTCCCCACAACTCCATAAGCCCCCACAACTGCAATTGTACTTTCGCGCACATCAATATTTTTCAATTCAGCACTTTTGATTATGGCAGGGATTGCAGATGCTGCTGAAAGGGAGTCGCCATGGGTAATTTTAGCGGTAATGTTAGAGTCCTTTATAAGGAGTTTGCCGTTTAGTGTTAAAGGGGCTATATAAGCGCCCAGGCCTATTCTGGTAACATTAAGCCGGTTTTGTGCAAAAAGGACGGCATCCAGGATTCTTTTATATACAATTCTTCTTGGAAGTTTTACCATCTGTTCAGCTGTTAAAAGAACAGCAATTATATATCCTGTGGTCTCTTCATTAATTTGAAACTTAGAACATAAGGTAAAACCTTGTCTCCCCGTTAATTTTTTAATGATGGATTCGCTTGTTTTTTTAGGCAGGATTTTCATTCCAAAATTTTCACCGATCCCTAGAACTTGCCCCAAACGTCTGCCGATATCTTCAATAACTCGCGGGTGAATCAAAAAAGCGAAATCATCCATGTAAAAACCTTTAGTTTTTATAATTTACAAATAAATTTTTAAATTTAACCCGGCAAATAAAAAACTTTAAATTTAATACAAAGAAATTTTGAAAATAATATAGCAATTTTGAAAATAATATAGCAATAAAGAGCTATTTTTTTAAAAAAAGAAGCAAAAGATAAATATTATCTTGTTATTCCTACATTCATGGTTTTATTTTTTCAATAAGTTTTCCGGTATTATCTAAAAAAAATAGTTCATAATTATTTTTAACAGCATGATCAGTTAATTCCTCAAAGATTATTGCCTGTATCTGATGTTTTATTCCAGAGGGTCGGGGGATATTAAGAAAGCAATCTTCGGCATCTTCTTTTTTTAAAAAAGCAGGGATAAAAAGAGTATCATTTTCTTTTTCCTGCAAACCTAATATCTGTTCATCTGCATCCGGGTTTTGTATGATAATATAGACCCATGCGTCTTTTTTTATGGATTCCTTCATTGGCTGAAACCTTTCATACCTGAAGCGTGTTTGAACTCAGCATCTTTAAAATAGCTGAATAGTTACTTTAATATTTTAATAAAAATGGCTGTTTTAATTCCCAGGACGTTGTCCCAGGATAGTATAGATGTTCATATAAATAATTTCAGCAATAAACTGTTTTGCCATCTGGATTTATAAAATTTATTATCTGGACATCTATAGTCAGTGCCC